>NZ_JADDIL010000045.1:0-75628 GCF_020826795.1 Microtetraspora sp. AC03309
GGCGGTGCGGGGTGAGTGCGGGAGACCGGCGGCTCTCGGTCACCTCGCCGACGACCGGCCAGCCGTCCTCCCAGGTCACGGGGGTAAGGAACGTCTCCCTGCCCAGGTTGGCGAAGTCGCCTCCGTAGGGGCGGGTGGCGAGCAGCACCATCCACCACTCCCCCTCCTGGGTCTGGACCAGGTCGGCGTGGCCGGTGCAGGCGATCGAGTGCTCGCGGCCCTTGTGCCGGTTGGTGAGGATCGGATTGCGCGGGTCCGGCTCGTACGGCCCGGCGATGTCGCGCGAGCGGGCGATCATGACGGCGTGGTCGCGGGCGGTGCCCCCTTCGGAGGTCAGCAGGTAGTACCAGTCCCCGATCCGGTAGAGGTGGGGGCCCTCGGACCAGATGCCGCGGCGCTGCACCGCCTCCCAGATGATCCGCTCTTCGCCGACCGGCGTGAGGCCGTCGAGGCGCCGGAGCCAGATCTCGGTGTCCCCGGGATAGCGGCCTTGGGTCTTCTCCCGGGTGCCGACGACCCACGCCGTGCCGTCGTCGTCGAAGAACAGGGACGGGTCGATCCCCCGCGTCGTGGGCAACCAGTGGGGATCGCTCCACGGTCCCGCCGGGTCGGTCGCCGTGACGATGAAGTTGCCTCCGCCGTCGACCAGCGTCGTGATCAGGTAGAAGACGCCGTCGTGGTGCCGGATGGTCGGCGCGTAGACGCCGGCGGACGGCGCCAGGCCGTCCAGGTCCAGCTGGGACGGGCGGTCGAGGACGTGCCCGAGTTGCCGCCAGTGGACCAGGTCCCGGCTGTGGAAGATCGGCACGCCGGGGAACCATTCGAAGGTCGAGGTGACGAGGTAGTAGTCCGCACCCACCCGGCAGATCGAGGGATCCGGATGGCACCCCGGAAGCACGGGATTCCGGAAATGGCCGTTCTCTGTCCTGGACGCCTGCTCCATCGGCTCTCCTTGTCGGTCATGGTCGCGATCGTGTTCGCGTCCCGGGCTTCCGGAAGATGGGGACGGGACCGGGCGCCATGACCTCAGAGGAGGCCGGGCCTCGCACGCTGCGGAAGGCGAGACCCGGCCACTTCCCATTGGAACATGCCGGTCCGCGGAGTTCACGGCGATATCGCCGGAATCATGCGGTAGTCATGCCGCGGTCACGCTGTGGTCACTTCGTCAGGCGGAGCACCCCCCAGCGCGCGGTGCTCAGGTAGCTCTGCCCGGTCGGGTCGTTCCAGGTGACCGCGCCGGTGCGGCTCGCACCCGTGGCGTCGTTCACCTGGACGTCGAAGCCGAGCAGCGCGTCCTTCGCCAGGGTGATCGTCGGGAGCGTGACGGCCGCCTCGATCACGTAGCCGCCGGGGACGATCCTGGCCGCGCTCGTCAGGTTGTCCTTGATCGCGAAGGCGTCGAAGGTGCCGCCGATCGTCTGCCGGCCGGAGAAGGAGATCCGGTACTGGCCGTCGTCATCGTCGTATCCCTTGGTCTTGCCGTTGCCGGGGTCCACGAAGATCTCGACGGAGTCCTGCTCCCAGGCGTTCGGGGAGTCCTCGCTCAGGGTCGCGTCGGTGACCTGGGCCAGGACGTACAGCGTGCCCCCGTGCTCACCGGCGCCGTTCCAGAGCGCGCGGACGCGCGCGGTGGCTCCGGTCGTGCCCTGGATCCAGGTGGCGGTGCGGATCTCGGGACTCCTCGCCCACAGCGCGTCCACGGTCCCGTCGACGACGGGCGCCGCCTTGGACGCGGTGGCGAGCTTGATCGCGGGGACGACGGTCGGCGCGCCGTTCCAGGCGATGTCGTCGCCGCCCGAGGCGTTGTGGACGGTCACGCGCAGCGTGCCGGCCGTACCCGAGGGAAGCCGGGCCTCCACGCGGTATCCCCCGTCGGTCCTCTTCGCGTGGGCGGGGAACCCGTGGGCGTGCGTGCCGCCCCGCCTGACCGTGTACGGCGTGCCGCCGGCCTCGAAGGTCACGGAGTCGTTCTTGTCGTTCGAGGGGTCGCGTACCTCGGCCATCACGTACAGCCCCGCGCCGGTGGACCTGGCCTGGAAGCCGGCGGACAGGTCGCCGACGCGGGCGATGGGCGTGTCGGGCAGCAGGTCCCATTCCAGGTCGCGCTTGCCGTCGACCACGATCGTCCCGGCGGGGACGGTGAGCCGGCGGGTGAGCGGCGGCAGCTTCGAGGGGTCCGCGATGCCCCAGTACGCGGGTTTGGCCTGGAGTTCGTCGTCGAACGGCAGCGGCGGGTTCAGCCGGGTGATGGGGAAGAACGACAGCCACGTGCCGTCGTCGGCCACACCCCAGACGGTGACCGAGCTGATCTGCGACGCGTGCCTGCGGAACACGTCGAACAGCTCCTTGTAGCGGTATCCCTGCTCGGTAAGGACGTCCTGCGGCACCGTGTCGTACGTCGAGACGAAGTCGGTGTAGACGCTGACGTCGAGTTCGGTGATCTGCTGGTCCACGCCGAGGGCGGCGAACCTCTCGATGGTGTCCTCGACGTTCGAGGCGGGCGCCTGCTCGATGTTGACGTGCAGCTGGTGGCCGACACCGTCGATGGGCACGCCCTCGGCGCGCAGCTTCCTGACGAGGTCGTAGAGCACCTCGCGCTTGCGCGGCCATTCGGTGTTGTAGTCGTTGATGAACAGCGTGGCGCCGGGGTCGGCCTCGTGCGCCACGCGGAAGGCCGTGCGGATGTAGTCGAGCCCGGTGATCTCGAACCACTTCGACCGGCGCATGCCGTCGGGCCGGTTCTCGTCGATGACCTCGTTGACGACGTCCCAGGCGGCGATCTTGCCCTTGTACCTGGTCACCAGGGTCCGGATGTGGTTCTCCAGGCGCTGGAGCAGCAAAGCCCGGTCCGCCGGGGTGAGGTCCCGGTCACCGTCCTTGAACACCCAGTCGGGGGTCTGGCTGTGCCAGGCGAGGGTGTGGCCGCGGAACTTCAGGTCGTGCTCCGCCGCGTAGTTCACCAGGTAGTCCGCCTCGGTGAAGGTGAACCGCCCCTCTTCGGGCTCGGTGGCGTCCCATTTCATGTCGTTGCCGGGGGTGACGCCGCCGTAGTGCCTGAGCAGGAGCTGCCCGTGCTCGCCGAGGGTCTGCGCGCGGTTGAACGCGACGCCGAGCGTGAAGGGGACCGTGTCCTTCAGCGGGGGGATGTCGGTCTGGATCGGTTTCGGCTCGATGTACGTCAGGGAGAAGTCGTCCAGGTAGAACGGGAAGGTGCCGCCGTCCGACTCGATGTAGACGCTGAGGAGGTCCACGTCGTGGGCGAGGGTGTAGGTGCCCTTGAGCAGCGTCCACTCCCCCGGGGCGACGGCCTTGGGCGCGGCCACCCGCTGGTAGGCGGGAGTGCCGTCCAGCCGTCGTTCGAGCGACAGTCCGAGGTTGCCGGAGGTGACGTCGGGGCCGAGCCGTACCCACGCGGAGATCTCGTACTTCGAGCCCTTGGCCATCGCGCCGAGGACGCTTCGTGACGGCCCGTCCCAGGACGCGCTCCGGCCCGACACGGCGAGGCTGTACGCGCCGCCGTGCGCGACGGCCGTCGTGGGCGTGAGCGAGGCGGAGGCGCGGGGCGACCAGCTCTGCGCGGTGCCCGTCTCGAAGTCGCTGGCCAGCCCGGACCGTGTGGGGTCGCCGTCGGACGTGATCACGATGTCGTCGAGGTGGTACCGCGACGTGGCGTCCGAGCTCTCGACGTAGAGCTGCAGGTCCGTGGAGTCGGCGGTGAAGGTGTACGTCCCGGACAGTTCGGTCCACGCGGCGTCGGTCACGGTGCCGGCGCCGACCCGCTCGTAGGTGGTGGACCCGCCGGCCGGGGTCCGCTGCACGGTCATCGCGATCGTGTTCGGCGGCTGCCCGCTCGCCAGCCTGGCGAAGGCGGTGACCGTGTAGGTGACCCCCTTCTCGAACGGCGGGGTGATCGTGGCGCCGTGCCAGGTGGCGGTCCGGCCCTGGACGAGCAGCGCGGCGTCCCCCGAATGCGCGGTGTCGCTCAGCCCGACCGTGACGCCGGAGCCGCGCGCGCTCCAGCCCTGCGTGCTGCCGTTCTCGAAGTCGTATTTCGCGACGTGTACGGCAGCGCTCGCCGGACTTATCGCGATAAATCCTGATAACAGGCATAACAGGGCGGCGGCCGTCGCCATCCAGCGCGTACGCATTCGGGGGTCTCCTCGTGGTCAGGTTGAGGGCGACATCGGGAAGCGCGGCGACCGCCCCCGGCGGTCGCCGCGCCGGGCCCAGGTCTCCGGGCCGTCGGGCGGGCTATCGGGACAGGTTCTCGGCCAGGAGGTCCAGCAGGGGCTCACGCCGTACGCACCGGGCGAGCGCGAAGGAGTCGGCGAGGGCGATGAGCTCCTCGTCGGAGAGGCCGCGGAACAGGTCCGCGTACTCCGGCAGCAGGGCCTGGGCGATCAGGATGTGGCGCAGGAGGTCGTCGGTCTGGTAGCGGGCGCCCCACGGGAAGGGGTCCCAGGACGGGAACTCGGTCTCCACCAGCCGGTGCAGCGGGGCGAGCTGGTCCGCCGCCTCCTCCATCGTGGATCCCCACCTGTCGGCGCCGAGCCGGGTCTTCTTGGCGATGAACGGCCCGAACCTGTCCATGTACGGCCCGGCGGCGTGGACGAGCCCCTGGAGGCCGACGTCCTTGTACGTCCACAGGGACCATCCGGCGTCGTGCGCGTCGTAGATCTCCAGCTGGTCGCGCAGGATCTGGTACCGCTGGGCGTCGGTCTCGGGGTCGCCGGTGTAGACGGGGCCGAACTCGCCGACCCACACCGGAGTGCCGGTCTCGCGCTGGAAGGCGGTCCGCCGGGTGAAGGTGTTCTCCAGCTGGTCGCGGTCGCACCACTCGCCGCGGGTGTGGCCGGGGTACGGCCCGCCGTGCGCGAACCCGGCCAGCGCGTAGTCGTGGCAGACGAACACCGTGTTCTCATACACCTCACGAAATATCGTGAAATCGGTGGAGTACCGGTTGCCGTCGAGGAAGAGCACGTGCGCGGGGTCCACCGCGCGCACCGCCTTGACGAGCCGGTCGTAGAACGGCCCGACCACCCGGCCCTCGACGTCGCCGGGCTCGTTGACGGGGTTGTAGCCCGCTACCCAGGGGTCGTCCTTGTACCGGTCGGCGATGGCCTCCCACATGTGCACGGCCCGGTCCTGGAAGTGCCGGTGCCGCCAGAAGGACGCGATGTGGGTGGGATTGTCGGAGTGCCAGTGCTGGTTCTGCGCGCCGGGGAGGGCGTGCATGTCGATCACGGAGTGGATTCCCCGGTCGCCGAGCAGGCGGATGACCCGGTCCAGGTGGCGGAAGCCGCGCTCGATGATCTCCATCGGGCGGTCGTCGGATTCGAAATGCCGGTAGTTCACCGGGATCCGCACGCAGTTGATCCCGAGGTCCGCCAGCAACGCCGCGTCGGCTTCGTCGAAGAACGAGGTCAGCAGCCGGTCGAAGAACAGCTCGTAGCGGTCCTCCCCCAGCACCTCCCGTACGGCGGAGCGCATCGAGGACTCGTCGGCCGGGTACCCGGTGATGAAGTTCTCCATGTTCATCCAGCCCCCGAGACCCACTCCGCGCAACCGCACCGGGGTACCGTCGGCCGCGACGAGGCGGGATCCGGATACACGCAGGGTCATCACAACTCCTTCTTCATATGCCGGGACAAACCCGGACGATCTTCGCTATTCGGCCGGACGCGGGAGGTCATCCCTTGGTGGCGCCCGCGGTGAGACCACCGATGAGCTGGCGTTCGGCGACGCTGTAGAAGGCCAGTGCCGGCACCATCGCGAGCACGACGTACGCGAGGATCTTGGCGGTGTCCGAGGAGTACTGGCCGTAGAACTGCTGGACCCCGAGCGGGATGGTCCACCAGTTGGGGTCATTGAAGATCACCAGAGGCAGGAAGAAGTTGTTCCAGCTCGCCACGATCGCGAGCACGGACACCGTCGCGAGGGCGGGACGTGCCATCGGCAGCAGGATCCGCCAGAAGAACCCGAAGGCGGTGCACCCGTCGAGCGTCGCGGCCTCCTCGATCTCCTTGGGGATGCCCCGGAAGAAGGACCTCAGGATGATGATCGTCATCGGCAGCCCGAAGGCGGCCTGCGGCAGGATCACCCCGAGCGGGTTGTCCAGCAGCCCCATGGTCCGCAGCAGCACGAACAGCGGCAGGATCGCCACCGCGAACGGGAACATCAGCCCGACGGTGAACAGCGTGAACAGGAACTCCCTGCCCCTGAACGCGAAGCGGGCGAACACGAACGCGGCCATCGCGGACAGGGCCACGACGACGAGCGTCGTCGCGAGGGCGATGAAGACGCTGTTGAGCAGCTGCCGCCAGAACGAGCCCGAGGCCAGCACGTCGGTGTAGTTCTCCGGGACCCACGGGGACGGCAGCCCGAAGGGATTCGTCGAGAGCTGGGCGGTGTCCTTGAACCCGCCGATCAGGGCGAAGAGGAGCGGCACGACCACGAACGCGCCGAGCACCACCGCGACGGCGTGCACCGAGGCGGATCGGAGCCGGGCGCCCGAGCGCCGCCCCGCGGCGGCGTGGCCGCTCATCGCTGGTCTCGCATGGTGGTGATCGCTCCTTCTGTGTCGCGGCGCAGGACGAACCGCTGGTAGCCCAGCGCGAAGATCAGGCTGATCAGGAACATCACGACGCTGATCGCGGTGCCGTAGCCGACCTGGGACCGCTTGAAGCCGAACTGGAACATGGTCACGGCCATGGTTTCTGAGGAATGGATCGGGCCTCCGGCGGTCAGCACCCACACCAGGTCGAAGAGCTGGATCGCGCCGATGATCGAGAGGAAGGCGCTGATCCGGATGGTCGGGCCGAGCAACGGCAGGGTGACGTACCGGAACTGCTCCCAGGGGGTCGCGCCGTCGATGGCGGCCGCCTCGCCGAGCTCCTGCGGGATGCCCTGCCGCCCGGCGAGATAGAGGATCATGTGGAAGCCGAAGTACTTCCAGGTCATGACGATGAACACCGAGATCATGACGATGTCCGGATCGCCCAGCCACTCCGACTGCAGCGCGCTCAGCCCGACCGCGTCCAGGATCTGGTTCGCCAGGCCCTGGTCCGGCGAGAGGATCATGGTGAACAGGACACCCGTGATCACCTCGGACAACATGTACGGCGCGAAGAACAGCAGCCGGTAGACGGCTCGCCCGCGCATCTTCCGGTTGAGCAGCATGGCGATGCCGAGCGCCAGCGGAAGCTGGATCGTGATCGACAGGATGACCAGGGCCAGCCCCCGCCACAGATCGCCGCGGAACACCTCGTCGCCGAACATCCTGGTGAAGTTGTCCAGCCCGATGAAGTTCGTCGGCAGGCCGCCGAGGCCGTTCCACTTGAACAGGCTGGTGTAGGCGGCGACCGCGATCGGAGCCAGGACCAGCAGGCCGAACAGCACCAGCGCCGGGAGAAGGAACAGGGTGATCGTCATCAGCCCCCGGAACCGCCGGCGGCGGGCTTCGGGAGGCGCCTGCGACCGTGCCGTACGGGAACGTGCTGGGGGGATCTCCGATCGCTCGCCCGTCAGAGCCGGGGGTGTCACGTCACTTCGCTCCGTCCGTTGCTTCGGTTGGTCCGTCCGGCACGCGAGCCGCCCTCGGAGGCCGGCTCGGGACCACCTGGGGCCGCCTCGGGACCACCTGGGGCGCCTCGGACGTGCCCTGAGGGGCGGGGACGCGGGCCGGGCGGGTACCGCGCGCACCCGCCCGGCCCGGGTGGTCCGTACGAGGACCGCTCGCGGGGTACTACTCCGACTTCGCCGTCTCGGTGATGGCCTGGGCGACCTGCTCGGGGGTCTTCGACCCCGCGATGAGCGCGGCCACGCTGTCGTTGACCTCCTGGCCCACGGCGGGCGGGTAGGCCTGGTCGAGGTAGAGCTGGAAGCCGGTCGCCGCGGCCAGCGCCTTGGCGACGACCGCGAGGTTCGGGTCCTTGACCGCGTCCTCCTCGCCCTTGAGCACGGGGAGGACCGCGCCGGACTCGACCGACTTGCGGTGCTGGGCCGCGTCGTGGATGTACTTCAGGAAGTCGACCGCCTCGTCCGGGGCGTTCGCGCCCACGGCGTATCCGCCGCCGCCGCCGAAGGCGTCCGACGCCGAGCCCTTGCCTCCCTCGACGGAGGGGAAGGCGAAGAACCCGAGGTCGTCGCCGAGGCCCTTGCCCGAGTCCTTCTCGACGGCGGGGGCCCACTGGCCCATCAGCTCCATGGCGGCCTTGCCGTTACTCACGGTCGCGGCCTGGCCGTCCGGCGTCGAGTAGCCCGCGCCGAGGAAGCCCTTCTGGAACGGCTGGAGGTCGACGAGCTGCTTGAGGTGCTCGCCCGCGGAGACGAACTCCGGCTTGGTGAAGTCGTGGTCGGTGCCCGCCTGCTTGAGCGCGTCCAGGCCGGCGACGCGCATGGCGAGGTAGGCCCAGTAGTAGTGCCCCGGCCACTTCTCCTTGCCGGCGAGGGCGATCGGGGTGATCCCGGCGGACTTGAGCTTCTTGACGTCGTCGAGGAACTCGCTCCACGTGGCCGGCGGCTGGGCGATGCCCGCCTTGGTGAACAGCGCCTTGTTGTACCAGAAGCCGACCATCCCGATGTCGTTCGGGATCGCGTACGTCTTGCCGTCGAACTGGTACGCCTGCAGCGACGCCGGGGTGAAGTTGCCGATCCAGGAGCTGACGTCGCCGGAGAGGTCCTTCACCAGCCCGGCGTCGATCTGCTGCTGGAGGACGCCGCCGCCCCAGGTGGAGTAGATGTCGGGTGTCTTCCCCGACTGGGTGGCGGTGGACATCTTGGCCTTGAACGCCTCGTTCTCGATCGGAACGTTCTTGATCGTGACGTTCGGGTGGGCGGCCTCGTACTCCTTGACCCGCTCCGCGAGGATGGACTTCAGCGGCTCGGCGGTGGAGATGTTCCACCATTCGACCGTGACCTTCTCGGACGCGGACTTGTCCGACGCCTTCCCACCGTTCCCCTCGCTGGAGCATCCCGCGAGGACCAGCGCGGTCGCAGCGAATAAGACCACACCTCGTCGAGTCAACGACATCTCAGTGCTTCCCTTCCTTATCTACGGACCCGCTCGTGGTCCGGTGAAAGTTTCAGGTGCACCCCCGAATATTTCGTGACCCGGAGAATAGGTAAACTCCGCGTTACGCGTCAATAGCCGCCGTGGGAGCGATCCCATACCCGGCCGGACCCGCGACACGCGGATCCGAAAGTTTTCGGCTACGCTACCGCCCATGCCAGCGAAAAGGCGGGTGACGATCGCCCTGATCGCCAAGGAAGCGGGGGTTTCCGTCCCCACGGTTTCCAAGGTCATCAACGGCCGCCCCGAGGTCGCGTCCGAGACCAGACAACGGGTCGAGCGCCTCCTCCACAAGCACGGTTACCAGCGCAGGACCGGTCACGGAGACGGCCCGGTCGGCCTCATCGACCTGGTCTTCGCCGAGGTCGAGAGCCCGTGGGCGATGGAGCTCATCCGCGGCGCCGAGACCGCGGCGCGCGAGACGGAGGCGAGCGTGGTCGTCTCCGTGCTGCACACCAAGACCGGCCCCGGCCGCGACTGGATCGACCGCATCGCGGCCCGCCGGACCGACGGCGCGATCATCGTCGGGTCGCACCTGTCCACGCGCCAGCAGGGGCAGCTCAACGCCCGCGCCATCCCGTTCGTGGTGGTGGACCCGGACGGCGAGCCCGCCCCCGGCATGACGTCGGTGGGCGCCACCAACTGGCACGGCGGGCTGGCCGCGACCCGGCACCTGCTCGAACTCGGCCACACCAGGATCGGCATGATCGGGGGCCCGCCCGACATGCTCTGCAGCCGGGCCCGCATCGACGGATACCGGGCCGGGCTCGAGACCGCGGGCCTCGCCGTCGACCCCGAGCTGATCAAGAACGGCGACTTCCTCGTCGGCTCCGGCCGGGACCAGGGGCACGCGCTGCTGTCGCTGCCCGACCCGCCGACCGCGATCTTCGCGGGCTGCGACATGCAGGCGTTCGGCGTCTTCGAGGCGGCCAGGCAGCGCGGCCTGCGGGTGCCGGAGGACCTGTCCGTGGTCGGCTTCGACGACCTCCCCCTGGCACGTTCCGCCTGGCCGCCGCTGACCACCGTCCGCCAACCGCTCCAGGAGATGGCCGCGCTCGCCGCCCGGATGGTCCTCGCCATCGGCAGGGGCGAGGTGCCCGAGCCGCGCCGGGTCGAGCTGGCCACCGATCTGGTGATCAGGGAGAGCACCGCCGCGCCGCGCGCCCGCTGACCCGCCACCGCGTACCCGCTGACCTGTTCAAGGTCCGTACGGGTCGCCCGGCGCGCTAGGGTTTCTCGCGATATGTCCGGGTGCGCGAGACGGAGCGGACGGTTGCGGGGTTGGCGGGGAGCGGCCGTCACGGCGCTCATGGCGGCGATCGTTACGGCTCTCATCGGGAGCCCCGGAGCGGCGCATGCCTCCGCGCGGGCGGCCGCGACCGAGGAGCGGCCGTGCCCGGTGGCGGTTCCCTCGGGCACGACCTGCGGCTACCTGCTCGTTCCCGAACGGCGTGACGTCCCCGGCAGCAGGACGATCCGGGTGGGTTACGCGGTGCACCGCTCGACCTCGCCGGACCGGCGGGCCGATCCGGTGGTGTACTCCAGCGGCGGCCCCGGTTCGCCGTCGACGCAGCTCACCGGCTTCCTCGCGCGGATGTCGCCGGACCGGGACGTGATCGTCGTCGAGCAGCGCGGCGGACGCCACTCGCAACCCTCGCTGAGTTGTCCCGAGGTGGTCCGGGGCCTCGTCGAGACGCTGAAGACGCCCAAGGCGACCGCGGACGAGACCGGCCCGATCACCGAGGGCGCGCTGGCCTGCCAGAGCCGCTACCAGGCCGAGAAGATCGACCTGCGCGGGTACCGCACCGGCGAGATCGCCGCCGACGTGGTGGAACTGCGCACGGCGCTCGGCTACGAGCAGTGGAACCTGATCGGGGTCAGCTACTCGACCCGGTCGATGTTGGAGGCCGCCGCCAGGGACCCGCGGGGCACCCGCGCGGTGGTGCTCGACTCCTTCCTCCCCTCCCAGGTCAACTGGTACGACGAGGCGGTACCCGCGCTGCGGGCGACACTGACCAAGCTCGGCGCGGGCGCCCGGTTCGACGAGATGGTGGCCAGGTACAACGCCCACCCCGCCGCGTACGCGACGAAGGATCCGCTGACCCGCACGCGGATCGGCGTGCGGCTCACCGGCGACGACATCGCGACGATCATCGGCGAGGCGGCCCATGAGACCGAGGTCGCCCCGCTCCTCCCCGCCCTCGTGGACGCCCTGGCCGACGGCCGCGTCGAGCTGCTCCAGCCCCTTCTGGACGGCGTCGGCGACGCCCTGACCTCGCACGACTGGGGTCTGTACTACGCCGTGCAGTGCCAGGACGAGGTGCCGTTCAACGCGTTCACGGCCCAGAGCGGGCCCCGGCTGTTCACCGGTGTCGCGGACACCGCCGTCTGCGCGGCCTGGAACCTGCCCCGCAGTTCGGGCGAGGCCGCGACCACCACGGCGCCGGTCCTGGTCCTCGGCGGCCAGTACGACCCGACCACTCCTCCCGAGAGCGCGCGCCAGGCGGCGACCGCCCTCCCGAACGCCAGGTTCACCGAGTTCGCCGGAATCGGGCACGGCGTCTTCCTGTCGAGCGACTGCGGACGCCGGACGATCGCCGCCTTCCTCGCCGACCCGACCGCGGCCGGAACCGCGCCGTGCGACCCGGGCGCCGGCGCCCCGTCACCGGTCCGGCCGGGCGACCTCCACCTGACGTCGGCGCCGTACCGGATGTCGCAGTCCCCCGTACTGCTCGCTCCGCTCGGGATCTTCGCGCTCGCCGCGGCCGTGCAGTTCCTGGCCGGACTCGTCACGCTGGTCCGGCGCCGCGGTCACGGTCTGCTCCCGTCGCTGGCCGGGCTGGCCGGGCTGGCCGGGCTCGCCTTCGCCGGACTGGCCGCGCTGAGCCTCACCCGCGTCTCCGACGACACCGTGTTCGCCATCGGCCTCCCTCCGGCGATCGCCTGGTACGGCCTGCTCGCCGTGGTCTCGACCGCGCTGTCGATCATCGCCGCCTTCCGGCTGCGCTCGGCCTCGTCCGAGATCATCCCCGTCGTGACCGGTCTCGTCCTCCTCACCTGGCTCTACGGCTGGGTGCTCGCCTAGTCATCCGACGCGCGAGGGGCGCGGCGGCGATCTGAGCAGGAGCGAGCGGGCGCGGAACGCGTCCCGAGCGACGCCCGAAGATCATCGCCGCGAAGGCGCCCCGAGCCTGTCCCGCCGAAGGCGGAGCACATGAGCAGGGCATTGACGGGGGCGGATTCACCCCATACGTTTCGGGTTCAAAACTTCTCCCTAATCTTCCGAAAGTTTCGGAGGTCCATGGTGACGGTACGGCGAAGGGCGCTCCGGGCGGCGGCCGTACTCGCGGTGGCGGTCCCGGTGGGGGCGCAGCCGGCCTGGGCCGCGCACACGCGGGCGGGCCGGGAAAGCGCTTCCCAGGCGTCGATCACGATCAAGGAGCACGCCACCCGCCAGGCCGTCGACGGCTTCGGCCTGTCGCAGGCGTTCCAGCGGAACACGCTCATCCGGGCGCTTCCCGCCGACAGGCAGCGGGAGATCCTCGACCCGTGGCTAAGCCGGGACAAGGGCGCGGGGCTGAGCATCCTGCGCCTCGGCATCGGCTCGTCCGCCACCGATCCGTACGACCTGATGCTCTCGATCCAGCCGGAGGACCCCGGCGGCCCCGACGCGACGCCCCGGTACGTCTGGGACGGCGACGACGGCGGCCAGGTCTGGCTGGCCAAGGAGGCCAAGGCGTACGGGGTGACCCGGTTCTACGCGGACGCGTGGAGCGCCCCCGGCTACATGAAGGACAACGGGTCGGACTCCGACGGCGGCACGTTGTGAGCGGCACCGCGGCCGTGACCACCTCGCTCACCACCCGGCCGGGTACGGCCGCCGCCTACCTGACCGACGGCGGCCACTCGCTCGCGCCGGTCCCCGTACAGGGGCACGGGGCGCGCGGGACGGTGGCGGTCCGGCCGCGCTCGCTCACCACGATCGTCGTCGACGGCCGCGGCGGAAGGCGCTGAACCGCATGATCAAGGTCGCCATCGTAGGCGCCGGCGGCATCGCCGGCATCTGCCACGTCCCCGCGCTGCGGGCGCAGGCGCACCGCGCCGAGATCGTCGCGGCCGTGGACGTGGACGCCGGGCGGGTTCAGGCGTTCGCCGCCGAACATCGCATCCCGGCGGCGTACACGTCCCTGGCCGGGATGCTGGACGCGGAACGGCCGGATCTCGTCCACGTGTGCACCCCGCCCCACCTGCACGCCGCGCAGGTGGTCGAGTGCCTCCGGGCCGGAGCCTGGGTCTGGTGCGAGAAGCCGGTCTGCCTCACCCTCGCCGAGCACGACACCATCACGGCGGCGGAGCGGGGCGCTTACGCGAGCGTCGTCTCACAGCACCGCTTCGGGTCGGGCGCCCGGCACCTCCGCGACCTGGTGGCGGGCGGGGTGCTGGGTCGCCCGCTGGTCGCCCTGTGCGTCACGGCCTGGTACCGGGACCACGCGTACTTCGACGTCCCGTGGCGGGGCGGCTGGGCGACCGAGGGCGGCGGCCCCACGATGGGTCACGGCATCCACCAGATGGACGTCCTGCTGTCGGTGCTCGGCCGCTGGTCGGAGGTCAGGGCCATGGCCGGCACCCTCGACCGGCGGATCGACACCGAGGACGTGTCCATGGCCGCGGTGCGCTTCGCGCGTCCGGGGCGATGGCGTCGGTGGTCAACAGCCTCCTGTCGCCCCGTGAGGAGAGTTACCTGCGGTTCGACTTCACCGACGCCACCGTCGAGCTGCGCCACCTGTATGGCTACCGCAACGCGGACTGGACCTCGACCTCGCCGCGCTGGAACCCCCCGGAGGACGTGCCGAGTTCCCACGAGGCGCAGCTGAGGCTCCTGCTCGACGCGTTCGAGCGCGGCGAGCGACCACCCCTCAGCGGCGCCGAGGGACGCGAGGCGCTGGAGCTCGTCACCGGGCTCTACGCGTCGGCGTTCACCGGGCGGCCGGTCCACCGCGAGGAGCTGACCGTGGACACCCCCTTCTATCACCGTCCGGGCGGAGGAGAGCTGTGAGAGAGCTGGTCTTCGAGGAGCGCGGCGTCGAACTCCTGCGCTACGTCTACGAGCCGGACACGCCGGTCGTCGAGTCGCCGAAGCCGTACGCGCATCCGGTGCGGACCCTCGCCGGGGACGTCGTGACCGCGTACCGGCCGCATGACCACCGCTGGCACAGGGGCCTCCAGATGACCGTGTCGTACCTGTCCGGGGAGAACTTCTGGGGCGGCGGCACCTACGTGCGCGAGGAGGCGGGGTACGTCGACCTGCCGAACAACGGGACCATGCGCCACGAGGGCTTCCCCGAGCCGGGGACCGAGCTCCTGACCTGGCACACACAGGCGGGCGAGCACTGGGTGGACGAGACCAGGACGATCGCGGTCGAGGACGTCGAGGACGACTCCTGGACACTGCGCTTCCACACGTCGATGACGAACGTCAGAGGCGAGGACCTCGTGTTCGGCAGCCCGACGACCTGCGGACGGCCCATGGCGGGCTACTGCGGCCTGTTCTGGCGCGGCCCGCGCTCGTTCGAGCACGGCCGGGTCGTCGCCTCGCACGGCGACGGCCCCGAGATGATGGGCCGGGAGGCGGACTGGCTGGCCTACGTGGGCGCGCACGACGGGGTGGAGCGGTCCTCCACGGTCCTCTTCGTCGCCGAGCGGCCCACGACGTGGTTCGTCCGGACGACGCCCTTCGCCGCGGTCAACCCGTCGATCGCGTTCGACCGGGAGGTACGCCTCGGGCACGGCGAGACGCTGAGCCTGGGGTACCGCGTCGTCGTCGCGACCGGCGCCTGGGACCGCGACCGGCTGGAGACCTACGTGAAGGAGCACGCATGACGGGTCTCCCGGCGGGAGGGGCCTTCCCCGGCGGGGTCGGCGTCTCCGACCTGAGGGTCTACGACTGGCCCGCCGCCGACGGGCGCCGCGGCGGCTCGCCCCACGTCCACCTGCTGTGCTCCGAGGCGTACGTCGTCGTCGAGGGGAAGGGGAGCGTGCAGACGATCACCTGTCAGGGCTTCGCCGAGACGCCGCTCGCGCCCGGGACGGTGGTGTCGTTCACTCCCGGGACCGTCCACCGGCTCGTCAACGACGGCGGCCTGCGCATCGTGGTCGTCATGCAGAACAGCGGCCTGCCCGAGGCGGGCGACGCCGTCCTCACCTTCCCCGCCGCGGTCGTCTCCGACCCGGAGGCGTACGGCGCGGCGGCCGCGGTCTCCGGCGAGGAGTCGGCCCGCCGCCGCCGCGACCTGGCGATGGAGGGCTTCCTCGAACTCCGCGAGCGGAGTCGTTCCGGCCCCTCCTGCGTCGAGGACTTCCTCCGCCACGCCGTACGGATCGTGGCGGGCAGGCTGGACGCCTTCGAGGAGCGGTGGCGGTCCGGCGCGCTCGCGGCCGTCCGGGCCACCGGCGCGCAGTTCGCGCGCCTGCGCGCGGGCGACATCGGCCATCTGCGGGACGCCGGGGTGACCCGGACCGGAGCCGAGCCGAGGCTCGGCATGTGCGGCCGCCTGGACGCCTTCTCTACGGGACGCTCTTGATCTTCCATACGAAGACGGCGCCGAGCAGGACGAGCACGCCCGCCGTCAGGTAGAGCACGGTGTATCCGCCGAAGCTGGCGACGATCGGACCCGCGATGACCGGGCCGAGCACCTGCGGCCCGGAGTTGGCGATGTTGATCAGGCCGAGGTCCTTGCCCCGTCCCTTCGCGGCGGGGAGGACCTGGGTGATGAGGGCGTTGTCCACGGCGAAGTACGCGCCGAAGCCGATGCCGAGAACCAGCGCCCCGACCAGCGTCACGTTCCACTGCGGCCAGAACGCGAGCATGAGCGCGGGGATCGCGCTGATCGTGCCGGAGATCGTGACCAGGACCTTCCGCTTGCCCAGCCGGTCGGACAGCATGCCGGCGAGCACGGCGGTCAGCACCACGGCCCCGGTGTAGATCAGGATCAGCAGGAAGAGGCCGTCGCTCGCCTTCTCACCCGGGAACAGCCGCTCGTAGCCGACCGCGTCGGTCAGGAAGTACAGCAGGTACAGCAGCGCCATCGCGTTGCCCAGGCTCATGAGGAACCGGGTGGCCCAGGCCCAGGCGAAGTCGGGGTGCTTCCTCGGGCTGATCCAGAAGTGCTTGAACGAGAACGCCGGGCGGTGCTCGCGCGGCAGGGCCGGGTCGGGAGTGGTCAGCACGAACGGCAGCACACACAGCGGGAGGATCAGGCCGATCAGCAGATATCCGGACGTGATGCCGGTGGCGACCATGGTGACGAGGCCGACGCCGACCACGACGCCGAGCGACTGCGTGATGCCGATCCATCCGGAGACGCCGCCGCGCTGGCTGACCGGAACGTGGTCGGGGACCCCGGCGGACAACGCGGCCTGCAGGGAGTTCAGCCCGATCTCCGCCAGGCACCAGCCCAGCGCCACACCGGCGACGGTGCTCTGCGTGGACAGGAACAGCAGTCCCAGACAGCCGAGGAGCGCGCCGAACAGCGTCCAGGGGTGCCGCCGTCCGAACCTGCTCGCCGTACGGTCCGACAGCGCACCGGCGATCGGGTTGGCGATCAGGGCGGCCGCCGCGCCGAGTCCGGTGACGATGGCGAGGGCCGTCTCCTTGTTGCCGGGGGCGATCTCGCCGACCTGCTCGGGCAGGAGGACCTGCAACGGGCCGAAGTACCCCATCCAGAGGACGAGGTTGCCGAGGGAGATGAAGGCGATCCACCGCGGCCTCACCCGCCGTACCGGCTCGGCGAGGGCGGCGGGAAGCTCGGCGGCCTGGCCGGCGACGTTCATGGGCATCCATTCCCGAAGGTGAGGGGTGCTCGGATGGTATGCCACCGGCCCACAGCAGATGAATACGTCGTTCCTATACTGTGACCACACTAATTCCCACGTTGTAATCCAGCCGGCCGCCCCGCGCCGACCGGGAACGGCGCCCTGTGATCAGGGCGGCCGTCCCCTCCGGCCCCGCCCTCGCCTTCGGCCGCCGTCCCGCGCCGCCCACGCGGCGGGTCCGGGGAACCATGAATCCGCAGGACAGGGAGATCCGGTCGCGCAGCCACCCGGATCGACCTCACCAAACGGCATTATCTTTTTGGAAACTTTCCTAAAAGAAGGCATTGACGGGCCTGCTGGGAGCGCCTAGCTTCCAGATCGACGACCCCTGGGGGCGGGGTGCGCACGAAGTCCTGTCGCCTACGGAGGTGGCCCGTCCGTGTTCCCTTCACGACCGTCCTCATCACGACCGCCCGCCGTACCACCGTCTCCCGCTTCTCCGCCCCCATCCGCCGCGCGGCCGGCCTCGGCGGCCCCGCGCCTGCGGACGGTGCTGGCCGCGGCCGGAGCGTCCCTCGCCCTCGTCGTCGGCGCCCTCACGGGCGCGGCGGCCGCGGCGGCCGACAACGAGACCTGCCGCCCCGACGGCCTCTACCGGACTCCCGGTGTGGACGTCCCCTACTGCCTGACCTACGACGAGTCCGGCAGGGAGAAGATGGGCACCGACCATCCGCGCCGGATCATCGGCTACTTCACCGGGTGGCGGGACGGGAAGAACGGCCAGCCGTCCTACCTGGCCAAGGACATCCCGTGGAGCAAGATCACCCACATCAACTACGCCTTCGCGCACGTCGGCTCGGACAACAAGATCTCGGTCGGCGCGAACGACGCGGACAACCCGGCGACCGGCATGGAGTGGCCGGGCGTCGCGGGGGCCGAACTCGACCCCGCGCTGCCGTACAAGGGGCACTTCAACCTGCTCAACAAGTACAAGAAGGCCAACCCGCACGCCAAGACGCTGATCAGCGTCGGCGGCTGGGCCGAGACCGGCGGCTACCTGGAAGGGAGCGGCCGGGTGGCCTCCGGCGGCTTCTACAGCATGACCGTCAACGCCGGCGGCGGCGTCAACCAGGCCGGGATCGACGTCTTCGCCGACTCCGCGGTGAAGTTCCTGCGTGACTACGGCTTCAACGGCGTCGACATCGACTACGAGTACCCCACCTCGATGAAGGACGCGGGCAACCCGCTCGACTGGACCATCGCCAACGCGCGCCGGGCGAACCTGATGAAGGGCTACGCGGCGCTGATGAAGACGCTGCGCGAGAAGCTCGACCGCGCCTCGGCGGCCGACGGCAAGTACTACATGCTCACCGTGGCCGCGCCCGCCTCCGGCTATCTGCTGCGCGGCATGGAGACCTTCCAGGTCGCCCAGTACCTCGACTACGTCAACATCATGTCGTACGACCTGCACGGCGCCTGGAACGAGTTCGTCGGCCCCAACGCCGCGCTGTACGACGACGGCAAGGACGCCGAACTGGCCAAGTGGGGCGTCTACACCACCTCGCAGTACGGCGGCATCGGGTACCTCAACACCGACTGGGCCTACCACTACTTCCGCGGCGCCATGCAGGCCGGGCGGATCAACATCGGCGTGCCGTACTACACGCGCGGCTGGAAGAGCGTCAACGGCGGGACCAACGGGCTGTGGGGTACGTCGGTCGGCTCGAACTGCCCGACAGGGCTGACGACCTGCGGCGACGGCGCGCGCGGCGTGGACAACCTGTGGCACGACGAGGAGAACGGCAAGGAGGTCGGCGCCGGATCCAACCCCATGTGGCACGCCAAGAACCTGGAGAAGGGCATCACCGGCTCGTACGGCGCGGCCTACGGCCTGGACCCGGCGAACGACGCCGACGACAGGCTGACCGGCACCTACACCCGCAACTACGACTCCACGATGGCCGCCCCCTGGTTGTGGAACGCGACCAAGAAGGTGTTCCTGTCCACCGAGGACGAGCAGTCGATCGGCGTCAAGGCCGACTACGTCAAGGACAAGGGCCTGGGCGGCATCATGATCTGGGAGCTGGCCGGCGACTACCGGTGGACCGGCTCCGAGTACTTCATGGGCGACACGCTCACCACCCTCGCCTACGACACGCTCAAGACCGCCTCGCCGTACGGCGCGACCATGGCGAAGGTGAGCGTCCCGGCCGAGAAGTTGGACGTCACGGTCGAGGCGACCGGGTTCCCCGTGGGCGACAGCAACTACCCGATCAACCCCAAGCTGAAGATCACCAACAACTCACAGACGACGCTCCCCGGAGGCGCGGAGTTCCAGTGGGACTACGCGACGTCCGCGCCGAACAACGCCAAGGACCAGTCCGGCTTCGGGTTGAGCGTGATCAGCAGCGAGCACACCGGGAACAACATCGGCGGGCTCAAGGGCGACTTCCATCGCGTCTCGGTGAAGCTGCCCTCGTGGCAGTCGCTCGCACCGGGCGCGTCGGTCACGCTCGACTACGTCTACTACCTGCCCGCGCCCGGCCCGGCGAACTACACGCTCACCTTCGGCGGCAAGACGTACGGCCTGGCCTTCGAGAACGCCCGCGGGGGCACGTCCCCCAGCGCCTCGCCCAGCGCCAGCGCGTCCCCGAGCGCATCCCCGAGCGCATCCCCCAGCGCATCACCGAGCGCGTCCCCGAGCGGCGGCACGTGCGCGTCGCCCGCCTGGTCGACCGGCACGGTCTACACGGGAGGCCAGCAGGTCTCCCACAAGGGCCACACCTGGCAGGCCAAGTGGTGGACGCAGAACGAGGAGCCCGGCACCACCGGCGAGTGGGGCGTCTGGAAGGACCTCGGCGCCTGCTGAGCCCGCTCGCCTGACACACCCTCGGGGCCGTGGGGTTCCCCTCTCCTCCCCCACGGTCCCGAGGCTCACATCACCGAGACTCCCCCGGGCCCTGCGCCTCACGCCCCCCATCAGGGCCCGGGGGCCCGCACGACCCGCCGAGGCCGGACGTGCACGACCCGACCTGGGGGCACCGCCCGGGGTGGTCGTCTCCCCGGCGTCCGAGGACGGCCGTGCCCGGCGATCACGTCCGCGTCGATCAGGTCTGCCGCGATCACGTCCGCGGCGATCAGGTCTGCCGCGATCACGTCCGCGGCGATCACGCCTGGCCGGGAGCCGTACCGGTGCCGAACGATGGGACCATGTGTGGGTCAGGAACCCTCCAACGGAAGGTCATCATCGGTGAGGCGGCTACTCACGGTCCTGCTGCTCGCCTGCGCTCCCGTACTGGGCGTCGCGATGCCCGCTCAGGCGCACAACGTGCTGGTCGGCAGCGACCCCAAGGACGGCGCCCAGGTGGCCACGGCCCCGGACCGGATCACGCTGGACTTCGACCAGCCCGTACGGCGTGACTTCGCGCGGATCGCCGTCACCGGCCCGGACGGAGCCACCTACGAGCGGGGCGAGGTCACGGCGAAGGCCGACAGCGTCTCGATCGGCCTGGCCCCGCTCGGCCCGGCCGGCGCGTACGTGATCGGCTATCGCATCGTCTCGAACGACGGCCATCCGGTCACCGGCACGATCACCTTCACCCTGACCACCGCCGGGCAGGCGGCCGGACAGCCCTCCCCATCGACGACCCCATCGACGACCCCATCGACGGCCTCCTCGACGGCCCCCGTTGAGAGCCCGTCCGCGAACCCGCCGGAGAGCCCCTCGGCGACACCGTCGGAGCAGGCGCAGACCGGCGGCCGGACGCTCCCTCCGGCCGCCGGAGGACAGCCGGACCTCACCACGTCCACCACCGACCTCACCGCACAGAGCTCGTCCGGCGGATGGGTGTGGGGCCTCCTCGTCGGCACCCTCGCGTTGCTCGCCCTGTCCGCCTACGTGCTCGTACGGCACGACCGTCGCGCGCGGAGCGCGGCATGACCAGGACCGGGGCCGCGAAGAACGCGGAGAGCACGGGACGTCCGCAGACCACGGAACCTCCGCAGACCACGGAACGTCCGGAGACCGTGGGAGGTCCGCGGGGCACGGCCGCGGTGGCGCGTCCCCGGCTCGCCCTGGCCGCGATCGTTCTCGCCGGACTGCTCGCGGTGCTGATCTCGACCTGGCTCACACTCCCCGAGGCGGCGCGCGGGATCGTGATGCCCGGCCCGCTGGTGGAATACGGCCTGCCCGTCATGCGGCTGGTCCTCGACGTGGCGGCGACCGCGACCGTCGGGCTCAGCCTGCTGCCCAAGCTGCTCGGCTTCGACGATCCGGAGCGGACCGAGCCGGTGGCGGCGCGCGCCAGGCACTGGGCCGTGCTGTCCGCGCTCGTGTGGGCGCTGTCCGCGCTCGTCTCCACCGTGCTGAGCGCCGCCGAGCTGACTCCCGGGCAGGCGCCGGACGTGGCCGGATTCGTCGAGCGGATCGGCTCCGGCCAGGGCCTGGTCGTGAGCGCCTCGTGCGCGGTGGTCAGCGCCGCCGTGGGCATGTTCGCGGTCAGGTTCGGCGAGAAGGTCCCGGCCGAGCTCCGCGTGCTGGTGGCCGCGTTCGGCCTGCTTCCGCTGCCGGTGACCGGTCACGCGTCCAACTGGTACTGGCACGACCTGAGCATGGTCTCGATGGAGCTGCACGTCATCGGGTCGGCCGCGTGGGTCGGGGGTCTGCTGGCGCTCGCCGTCCTGCTCGCGGGGAACCGCGGCCTGCTGGCGCTGGCGCTCCCGCGGTTCTCCCGGCTGGCCACGGTGGCCCTGCTCGTCGTCGGCCTCACCGGGCTGTTCAACGGTGTGGTCGAGCTGCTGCTGACCCCCGGTGAGGAGTTCCCGCTCTCGCTGGTGACCACCGGCTACGGGCAGCTCGTCATCGCGAAGATCGTGTTCGTCGGCCTGGTGGCACTGCTCGGGGGCAACATCCGCTGGCGGCTGCTGCCCGCGATCAGCCGGCAGGCCCCGACGGCGTTCGCCGCCTGGGTGGCGTTCGAACTGGCCGTCATGGGCCTCGCCTACGGCGTGGCGGTGGCGCTGACCCGCGCTCCGGTCTCCTGATCCCGGTCGCCGTCGCGCAGGCGGTACATCCGGGTGAGGATCTCCGCGCCGATCCAGGCGGCCGCGAGCAACCCGCCGGCCATCGCCCAGGAGTCCGTCGGGTACGGCGGCGCGGCGAGGAGCTCCTTCTGCAGCGCCAACCCGCCGTAGATCCCGCCGGTCACCAGCGCGGCGCCCAGGACCGGCCGTACGAGCCGGGCGACCAGTGAGTCACCGAGCGGACCGCACGCCAGGAAGGCGAGGTCGATGAACAGGCCGCCGAGCACGAAGAAGAACGGGATGGCCGAGCCCGGGAAGCCCATCCCGACGAAGAGCGGCCAGACCAGCGCGCGGTAGGCGACGTACGCGGCCGCGATCGCCGTGGCCGTCCAGGCACGCCCGATCATGAGCCGGGCGATGACCAGGACGAGCATGCCCGCCACACCGGCCCAGAGCGGATAGAGCAGGTCGGGCACCGGGAGCGAGAACTTGACGATCATCTCGCGGTCCACCGCCCGGCCGAGCTGGTTGGCCGCGAACTCCAGCAGGCTCGGCTCGGCGTACGGCTCGCCGCGGTCCCACGAGGCGATCTCCAGCACGCCGTACTCCTGCTGCTGGGCGGGGAAGTGCAGGTTCTCCAGGAAGAAAGCGAACAGCGCGGCGAGGACCACGGTGCGCCGCCGCTCGACCCGCGCGTCGCCACGCGGCGCGCCGAGCCACCAGCCCCGGGCCACCCCGGCGATCATCAGCCCGCTGCCGATGAACAGCAGCGCGTGCGAGGGGCTCCATGCGGTGATGTCGAGACCGTTGACCCGGTGGTTGATCAGGTCGAGCGGGATCGCGATGAGGAAGACGCCCGTGCCCCACACGATCAACCGCGAGGCCAGGCGGTCCACTCCGTAACCGGTGTACCAGTGGACGATGGTCAGGCCCACGGCGATGACGGTGCCGACCGTGTTGAGCAGGTGCGGCGGGGCCAGGTCGTCGCGCAGCCACCTGAAGTGCCAGGACACGTCCCAGGACGCCCCCAGCACCTTCAGCACGAACGCCGCCAGCCAGCCGAGGTAGAGCACCCGGAACAGATCCGCCGGTGTCTCCCTGCCCGCCTCACCACGTGTCCAGTACGGGAGGGCCCAATCGAGGATCCGATGAGGTGCTTGCCTGAGCGTTCCAATGGTCACGCGCGAAATGATGCCGGTCTCGTCGCCCGCAACGCAATCGGGGACAACCCCGATATACCCGAGCTGTCCAGCTAAGAGGTGGCGATCCCTGCTTTGAGGGGAGCCATGAAGGCACGGAAGGGGCGGAGACGGCGGGAACCAGCCCGCGCTCTTCGTCTTCGCCGCGATCAGCGCGTTGCCCCGGGGCTACGCGATCAGCGCGTTGCCCCGGGGCTGCGGTCTCAGCTGGTTCTCAGCAGATCTCAGTAGGCTCTCGGCATGACGCTTCGGGGTGGGCGGCGCGCCCTTGCCGCACTGGTGGCGCTCGCGCTGGTGGTCGTCGGCGGCCTCGCCTGGTTCCTGTGGCCGTCCACGCCGCAGGTGCGCGGCCAGGACGTGGCCATCCCTGTTCTGGACGGCCCGGCCGACGACCAGCGCGTGACGCTGGACGCCACGTACTTCCCGCCCGCCTCCGGTGGCCGCGCCCCGGCGGTGCTGCTCGCCCACGGATTCGGCGGCAGCAAGGACGACCTGCGGGACGAGGCGGCGCGGCTGGCCGGTCGCGGCTATGCCGTACTGACCTGGTCGGCCCGCGGGTTCGGGCGGTCCACCGGGGAGATCGCGTTGAACTCCCCCGACTATGAGGTGAAGGACGTCCGCCAGCTCGTCGACTGGCTCGCCCGGCGCCCGGACGTCCGGCTGGACGCGAACGGCGATCCCCGCGTGGGCATCGCGGGCGGCTCGTACGGCGGGGCCATCGCCCTGATGGCCGCCGCCTACGACGCCAGGATCGACGCCATCGTGCCCCAGATCACCTGGTACGACCTGGCCGACGCGCTCTTCCCCGAGTCCACCGGGCGGGGCGCGGAGCACGGCGTGTTCAAGAAGATGTGGGCCGGCATCTTCTTCAGCACAGGCGGTGGCGGGCTCTCCTCCGGCGGCTCCGCGGGCGGCCTGGCCGCGCTCACCGGCGGTGGCACAGGACAGCGCGCGGGCCAGGGGACGGGCCAGGGCACCGGACAGAACGCGAGCTCGGGGACGGACGGTCAGACGGGCGCGGACGGCGCGGACGGTGGGGACGGTGGGGACGGCACGACGGCGGCCTCCCGGCAGGCCCAGTGCGGCCGCTTCCAGTCCGAGATCTGCGACATGTACCTGACCATCGCCGAGACGGGCCGGGCCACCCCGGAGGCGGTGAAACTGCTGCGCGCGTCGAGCCCGATCTCGGTGCCCGGCCGGATCAGGATCCCGACCCTGCTGATCCAGGGCCAGCGCGACTCCCTGTTCCCCCTGGGACACGCCGACGCCAACGCCCGCGCGATCGCCGCGACGGGCGCCCCCGTGGAGGTGGCCTGGATGAGCGGCGGCCACGACGGCGGCGGCGACGCCGACACCGAATGGGTGGAGGAGCGGACCACGGCCTGGCTCGACCGCTGGCTCAAGGACTTGCCCGGCCCGGTCCAGGGCTTCACGGTGTCCCGCGACGGCGGCAGGGACCCCGGCACCCGGCGCGCCGTCGTCGTCCACGCGACCGCGCCGTCGTACGCCGGGCTGGGCGGCACCGCCCGGACCGAGGTGCGCGTCTCCGGGCCGGTCCAGGACATCGCGAACCCCCCGGGCGGCTCCCCCGCCTCCATCTCCGCCGTCCCGGGCATCGGCAGCCTGCTCGGCGGTTCGAGCGCCAACCTCGGCGTCTCCGTGGACATGCCCGGCCAGGCCGCGGTGTTCGAGTCCGCACCGCTGCCGAAGCCCGTCCACGTCACCGGCACGCCCACGGTCCGGATCAAGGTGTACGGCACGGGCGAGGTGACGCTGTTCGCCAAGCTCTACGACGCGAGCGGCGGGCGGCTCGCCGTGCTTCCGTCGAGCCTGGTGGCTCCGCTGCGGGTCACGGCGTCGGAGTCGGGCACGGAGGCGACCGTCACGCTTCCCGCGATCGACCGGCGGTTCGACGCCGGCCACCGGCTGCGGGTCGTGGTGACGACCACCGACATGGGCTACGCCACGCCGGCCAAGCCCGCCGCGTACCGCGTGGGCCTTGCCGGAGACACCCTCTCGCTTCCCGGTGACGCGTCGCTCACCGCGCCCGCGACCGGGCCCGCCTGGTGGACGTGGGCCGCGCCGCTGGCCGCGATCGTCGTCGCCGCCGGGCTCCTCGTCGCCGGCCGCCGCCGTACGGCGTCGGAGCGGGACGGCGAGCCGGACGGCGTGCCGCTGCGCATCACCGGGCTGACCAAGCGCTACCGCAACGGCGAGAAGGCGGTGGACGACCTCTCCTTCCACGTCGAGAAGGGCCAGGTGCTCGGCCTCCTCGGGCCGAACGGCGCGGGCAAGACCACCACGATGCGGATGATGATGGGGCTGATCCACCCGGACGAGGGCGAGATCCACATCTTCGGCCGGCGGGTGGTCCCCGGCGCACCGGTCCTGTCGCGGCTCGGGTCGTTCGTGGAGGGGCCGGGATTCCTGCCGCACCTCACCGGGCGGGCCAACCTGGAGCTGTACTGGCAGGCCACGGGACGGCCCGCCGAGGACGCGCACATGGAGGAGGCGCTGGAGATCGCCGGGCTCGGGGCGGCCCTGGAGCGGGCGGTGCGCACCTACTCCCAGGGCATGCGCCAGCGGCTCGCCATCGCCCAGGCGATGCTCGGCCTGCCCGACCTGCTCGTGCTCGACGAACCCACCAACGGCCTCGACCCACCGCAGATCGCCGAGATGCGCGAGGTGCTCAAGGCGTACGCCGAGGGAGGTCGTACCGTGATCGTCTCCAGCCACCTGCTCGGCGAGGTCGAGCAGACGTGCAGCCACGTGGTGGTCATGCGCCGCGGCCGGCTGGTCTTCCAGGGGCCGGTCGGCGACCTGCTCGGCTCCCGCTCCCCCGCGGACGGGCCCGGCCCCCGGCTGGAGGACGTCTTCCTCGACCTGATCGGAGAGGCTCGATGAGCGTGAACGGCGACGCGGCCGTCCCGGCGCGCGCGTCCGAGACCCCGGCCCCGGCGTCCGCGACGCGGGCGGTGGGAAACGGGACCAGGACGGCGGGCGACGTCGCTCGGCCGGGAGGCGGGACCGACGCGGCGGGAGACGGGACCGGGACGGCTCGCGGATACGCGCCCGGCCGGACGCTGTCGCTGCGGGTGGAGTTCGTCCGCCAGTTCCGGCGGCGCAGGACGATGGCGATGTTCGGGCTGCTGCTCGCGCTGCCCTGGGTCCTGGTGGTGGCGTTCCAGTTCGGCCCCGGGCCCGGCGGGCAGAGCACCAGCCTGCGGCTGTCCGACCTGGCGACCCAGGGCGGGCTGAACTTCGCCGCGTTCGCCCTGTCGGTGTCCGCGAGTTTCCTGCTGGTCGTCGCGGTGGCGCTGTTCTGCGGGGACACGGTGGCGAGCGAGGCGAGCTGGTCGTCGCTGCGCTACCTGCTGGCCGCGCCCGTACCCCGTGACCGGTTGCTGCGGCAGAAGCTGATCGTCGCGATGGGCTACTCGGCCGCGGCGGTGACCGTGCTGCCGCTGATGGCGCTGCTCGCGGGCACGATCGCCTTCGGCTGGAACGACATCCAGGTGCCGGGCACCGGCGAGACCATCCCGGCCGCCGACGTGTTGCCGAGGTTCGCCGTCGTCGTGGGGTACGCGCTGGTGAGCCAGCTCGTGGTCGCGTCCGTCGCGTTCCTGCTGTCGGTCGGGACGGACTCACCCCTCGGCGCGGTCGGCGGCGCCGTCGGCCTGGTGATCGTGAGCAGCATCCTGCAGGCGGTGGAGGCGCTCGGCTCCATCCGCGAGTTCCTGCCCACGTTCTGGAACACGGCCTGGCTCGACGCTCTCGCCCCCGATCCCGACTACAGCGGAATGATCAAGGGTGTGGCCGTGTCGGTGACGTACTCGGTGATCCTCATCGCGTTCGCCTTCCGGCGGTTCCGCGCCAAGGACGTGGTGTCCTGACACGCCGAGGCGACAGAGGTCCGGCGCGTCAGGCGAGCACGTCCTGACGCGCCGAGGACGGCGGTGGTCCCGCGCGACAGGAGAGCGCGTCTCGACACTCCGAGGACGGCGGTGATCCGGCGCGTCGACGGGCGACCGCCGTTCTCGCCGAAGGTGCCCGTATTCGAGTGGTTCATCGCGGCACTACGCGCCGCGAGTCGCCCCACTCCGGCAGGTGACTAGTCCCAGTGCGGCGGGCGTTCCTCGATCAGTCGGGCGTCGTCGGAATCGGCGTCGCCACGCCACTCGCCCCAGCCGAGGTCGGTGTCGTCGCTGGTCTGGTCGGGCAGCACCGGCAGTCCCTCGTCGAAGAGGTCCACCGGCCGCATGTCATCCGGATGCCGCTCAGTCACACGACGATGGTAACCGGCCAGGCGGCCGGGCGCGGGTGCCGTCGGCGCGTCGCACCCCTCGTCGGCAATAGCACCGAATCATGGCGAATTACGGCAGAACGCCCCAGGTCGAGGTGATTTCCTCCGAGAAGGTGGAACCTCTCGATCCTCAGACCCGAACATTCAACCGTCAGCAAAGGTACGATGCGGAAACAGGTAGCAGGCCGGACGCGACCCCCGTGAGGCGGCATGGCAACGCCAGCAGGATGGCGTCGAGAGGGCAACCTTCCCGCGGAGCTGACCAGCTTCGTGGGTCGGACCAGGCTTCTCGCCACCATCAGACAGCGACTGCGCGACTCCCGACTGGTCACCGTGACCGGGATCGGGGGCGTAGGAAAGTCCCGTACGGCCCTGCGCATCGCCCATCTGGTGCGCCAGCAGTTCAAAGACGGCGTCTGGTACGCCGACCTCGCGCGGCTGCAGGACGCCGGGATGGTCCACCACACGATCACGTCGGCGCTCGGCATCGCCGACCAGTCACACCGCGCCGGGTCCGAGACCCTGGCCGAGTGGCTGGGCGACCGCGAGATCCTGCTCATCCTGGACACCTGTGAGCATCTGGTGGACGCCTGCGCCGAGCTGACGCAGGAACTGCTGGCCCGGGCGCCCAACCTGCGGATCGTCGCGACGAGCCGCCGGTCGCTCAACGCCCCCGGCGAGCACACGATCGCGATCCCTCCGCTCGCCGTGCCGGGAGACGATCCCTCGGAGAGTCCGTACACCAACGAGGCGGTCCAGCTCTTCGCGGAGCGGGGCAGCGCTGTCGTGCCGGACTTCGTGGTGGACGAGAGCAACGTGTCGGCCGTGTCGGAGCTGTGCCGGCGGCTCGACGGGATCCCGCTCGCCATCGAGCTCGCCGCCGTCCGCCTGCGCGCGCTGTCGGTCGAGCAGATCCTCGCGCTGCTCACCGACCGGTTCAGCCTGCTGGCCGGCGCCAGCCGTACGGCGTTGCCGCGGCACCAGACGCTGCGCGCGGCGATCGGCTGGAGCCACGAGCTGTGCGAGCCGGCCGAGCGGCTGCTGTGGGCCCGCCTGTCGGTGTTCGCGGGCGACTTCGACCTGGACGCGGCCCGTTACGTCTGCGCGGGGGACGGCCTTGAGGCCGCGTCCGTCCTGGACGTGATCACCGGCCTGGTGGACAAGTCGATCCTGTTCAGCTTCGCCACCCCGGTCGGCCACCGGTACCGGCTGATCGACACCCTCCGGCAGTACGGCGCCGAGTGGCTGGAGAAGCTCGGCGAGACCGAGGCGCTGCGCCGCCGCCACCGCGACCATTACCTGCAGCTCGCCCAGCGCGGCGAGCACTCCTGGTCGGGTCCGCGGCAGGTGCAGTGGTACGTGCGCATGCGTCAGGAGCACGACAACATCCGGGTCGCGCTCGACTACTGCCTGTCCGACCCGATCGAGGCGCGCGTCGGCCAGGAGCTGCTGTCGTCGCTGTGGTTCCTCTGGGTCGCGTGCGGATTCGCCCGGGAGGGTGCGGTCTACCTGGAGAGAGCGCTCGCCGCGTCACGGGTGCCGAGCAAGGAACGATGCAAGGCCCTGTGGGTGCTGGCGTACATCCGCAGCGCCCAGGGCGACCTGCCCGGCGCGCTGGCGGCGGCAGAGGAGTGCAGCAGCGAGGCGGTGCGGGCCGGAGACTCCGGGGCCGTCATCCTGGCGACCAAGATGCAGGGCACCACCGCGATGCTGCAGGGCGACGCGAAGAAGGCCACGGCCCTGCTCGGCGTGGCCATCGAGTTCCACCGGGGCGGGCGGGAGCTCAACCCCGGGTTGCTGCCCGCGATCGTGGAGCTGTCCATGGTCCTGTTCGCGCAGGGTGACTTCGCGGAGGCCGAGGGACTCCTCGAAGACTGCGTCAAGGTGTGCACCGAGCGCGGTGAGCAGTGGTTGCGCTCCTACGCGTGGTACGCCACCTCGCAGGTCCAGCGGGCCACCGGCCGCCGCGACGAGGCGCTGGAGAGCTGCAAGTCCTCGCTGCGGATCAAGCGGTACTTCCACGACGTCCTCGGCATCGTGCTGTGCGTGGACGTGATGGCCGGGCTCTATCTGGAGATGGGCCGGCCGGAGTACACCGCGCACCTGCTCGGCGCGGCCCAGACCAACTGGCGGACCTTCGGGTTGCCGCAGTTCGGGTCGCCGTTCTTCACGAACGAGCACGAGCAGTGCGTCAAGGAGTGCAGGAAGTTGCTCGGTGACGCCGCCTACCAGGAGGCGTACAGCCGGGGCACCCGGCTCTCGCTCAGCGAGCTGATCGAGTACGCGCTGGACGACTTCGACGAGCCGCACGTCCCGGACTGAATGCCCGACCTCGTCGGCACCCGTCCGCGCGTCGCCTGACCAGGACCGCGCGGGGCGCTAAGCGACGATCAAGGTACCTGCAAGCGACCGCCTCTATCGTCGGCCGACGACCTCCGCTCCCCCGGTCGGCCCGCGTCGCGGGACGGCCGGGTACGGGCGCGAGCGGGGCGCGACCCGCGTCCGTCGTCGAACGCACCGACGGAGGGAGTCCTGTGAAGGGCGTGCACGGGCTGGGGGAAGACCTTCTCACGCGCGGGAACGACATCGAGTCGTCACTCCTCGCCGGAGAGCACGCACTGTCCGTCGAGGGCGACCTGCTGGCCGGCCGCAGATGGTTCGACTCGGCCTACCGGGAAGCCGAGCGCTGGGGCGACGGCGTCGCGATGGCACATGCGGCACTGGGGCTCGGCGGGCTGTGGGTGCACGAGCACCGCTCGGCCGCGGACTCCGCGATGATCCGGGCACGCCAGCGCCACGCCCTGGCGCTCAACGACGCGCACTCCGCGCTGGCGCTCCGGCTGCGAACGAGGCTGGTCGCCGAGGAGGAGTACCGCACCGGCGGGCACACCGCCGCCCTCGCCATGGTGGAGGAGGCCAGGCGCCGAGGCGACCCCGTGGCCCTGGCGGAGGCGCTCAGCCTGGCCCACCACTGCGTCCTGGGCCCCGAGCACGGGACGCTGCGGCTGGAACTGGCCCAGGAGCTGATCGCCGTGGCGTCCCTGACGGCGCGTCGCGGCGACCTGCTGATGGGGCTGCTGTGGCGAACCGTCGATCTGCTCCTGGACGCCGACCCGCACGCCGAACGGTGCCTGGAGGAACTCCGTGGCCTGCTGGGACGGGAAGGACACCTGGCGACCGGGTTCGTGGTCAGCGCGATCGACGTGATGTTCAGCATCCGGGACGGCCGCTTCACGCAGGCCGAGGCCCTGGCGTCCACCTGCGCCGAGCGCGGGGCCGTGGCGGGCGACATCGACGCGACAGGATGGTACGGAGCCCAGCTCGTGGCGATCCGCTGGTACCAGGGCAGGATCGCCGAGTTGCTCCCGATGTTGTCGGACCTGGTCAACTCGCCGCTGCTCAGCGCGGTCGACAACTCCTGTCTCGCCGGACTGGCCGTGGCCGCGGCCACCGCGGGAGAACGGCGTCCCGCGATGAGCGCGCTGGCGAGGCTGCGCGGTCACGACCTGGCGGACCTCCCCCGGTCGAGCAGCTGGCTCCTGTCGATGTACGGCGTCGTGGAGGCGGCCCATCTGCTCGGAGACGTGGAGCTGGCGGCGCGGGCCTACGATCTGCTCCTCCCGTTCGCGCGGCTCCCGATCATGGTCAGCCTGGGCGCGGCCTGTTTCGGATCCGTCCAGCACTGCCTGGGCGTCACCTCGCTGACCGGCGGTGACGCGGGCAGGGCGGCGGAGCACCTGAGCGCGGCGATCCAGGACAACCTCGCGCTGGGGCACTGGCCCGCGATGATCCTTTCCCGGTGGCGCCTCGGCCAGGCGCTGGCGCTCCGTGACGGTCCGCGCGACAAGGTGGCGCGACGCGAGCTGGACCTGGCCACCCGGGAGGCGGCGGCGCTCGGCATGGCGCTGCCCTCCGCGCCGCCATACCTGCCCTCCGTGCCGCCCTCCGTGCCGCCGAATCCGCCGCCCTCCGTGCCGCCCTCCGTGCCGCCGTGCACGCTGCCGCCGGAGACGAGACGGCGGGTGCTGATCAGCGCGGGTGCCTCGGGTGACGACGACGGGCGTGCGCCTGTCGTCGCGCTCCTGCGCCGCGGCGGGAGCTGGCGAATCGCGATGGGCGGGCGCTTCGCGCGCGTCGGCGACAGCGTGGGGCTCCGGCACCTGGCCGTCCTCCTCGCCAACCCCGGGCAGGAGATCCCCGCGACCGATCTGGCCGCGGGACCGGGGCTCTCCGACGCGGAGCCGGCCGCCGGTAGTACCACTCCGGACCAGCCGGTGCTCGACGGCCAGGCCAGACGCGCGTACAGGGAGCGTCTGACACGGCTGGACGTCGAGATCGACGACCTCGAATCGTCGGGCCGGACCGAGCATGCCTGCGCACTACGCGCGGAACGGGACTGGCTGGCCGCCGAACTGGCCTCCGCGACCGGCCTCGGCGGGCGACCACGCCCGTTCGCCGGGAACCGCGAACGGGCCCGGATCGCCGTCGGAAAGGCGATCCGACGCGCCCTTGACCGCATCAGCGAGGCGGACCCGGTCATCGGCGACGAGCTACGTGCCACCGTGCGAACCGGCACGCGCTGCTGCTATCGCCCCGAATGACCGGATCCGCACGTCAGGCCGACCCGAACGAGCATCCCATGGCCTGGCCGGTGAAGAAGACGGTGCTCCACGCCTGAGCGATCAGCTCCTTGGCCCATTCCTCCTTGACGGCCGCCTTCCCGTCCTCCAGGTTGTCGAGCACGCCGGCGAAGGCCTCACACTCCGCCTGGGTGGCGGCTCGCAGATCGCCGATGCTCACACCGGTGGCGGTGGCCACCGTACGCGCGCTCGAGCCGCTGCCGCTGGTGGTGAACGTGCAGCCGCGCCACTTGCCCACGGTGCGAACCGTTCCCGCCGAGGTCAGGTAGCGCTTGACCTCGGCCGGGTCCTTGCTGCCGGCCGCCGCGTTGTCGAACAGGTCGATCGAGACCGCCAGGGCGTCACATTGGGCCTGGCCGGCGGGCCCCGGGTCCTTGCCGACCTTCCCCGTGGCCTTCGCCGCGGTGGCGGCCTCCGCGACCCCGCCGAAGGTCAGGGCGAGGGTCGCCAGGAACGCCGTGGTGGCGAGTGCGCGTCTTCTCATCGGATTCACCTTCCGTGTCAGGCGGCGTGGTGCCGCCATCCGTCACCGCGGATCTACGGCTCTCGCCTGGTAGGCGTTCCGTTCCGTGCCACTCCCGTTCCATCGCGTTCCAGTCGTCCACGTACGCCCGTTCCGTCGCCGAAGCTCAGCGGGCGCGGGATCCGGGGGCGCCGCCCGGTCCACGGTGGGCGACGCGACGCCGGAGGACCGACGCCCGGGAGCGCAGGCTCGCGCGTCACCCGGGGTCCGCGAGTACCGTCTCGATCACCGCCTGCGTGTCCGAAGGCTTCCGCGCACGGCACGAGCCGAACGGTGCCTCTGGTACACACGTCTCATGAACGTGCCTCCTGCTCAGCGCCTGGGCGTCGTGCCATCCGTCTTCGCCGTCGAACATATGCCGCGTGCGACGTTCCCCGAGGACGACGAGTGGATCGCGCTGGTCCGCGCCCCAGAAGGCCTCACCGTCGTTCGCGAGACCTGGCCGACGGGGTCCGGCGATCGGTGGATCGGCCTGTACGGCGGGGCGATCGCGCACGGCCTGGACGTGCCCGGCATGCTGGCGGCGATCGTGGGGCCGCTGGCCGAGGCGGCGATCCCGGTGTTCGTCGCCTCGACGTTCCACGGGGATCTGGTGCTCGTGCCCGAGCCCAGGGCCAAGGAGGCCGTCGCCGTTCTCGAGGACGCGGGCCATCAGGTGGACACCACGCATCTGCGATCGTCCGGCGGCTAGCCGGGGTGGGACGCGGCGTGCGAGGGACAGATCACACAGGCAGGCCGTATTCCTTTTCGCGGGATAGCGACTGTTCTTCCGTTGCCCTTTCTTCCGTTGCGCGCCGTGGCGGCTGCGCTGGGGCGGCTGCGCTGGGGCGACAGAAGCGAGCCGTTGAAAAGGATGTCGTTCTCGAACGCCTCTGACCTCTCATTTCCTACGCGAAAGCCTTAAAGGCGGCAAGACAACGGCGAAACGCGCGCCACTCTCCCGCCGCGTCGCCGCCTCATCACCGGTTTCCGCCAGAACCGGGGTCGGCTGTGGTACCGGTTGCGTGACAGATGCGAAGCCACGTGATCAGTGAGGCCGTCCATGTCCGAGGTCTTCATGTACGCCGACGAGACCGGCAACCTCGACTACAACGTCAGCGGCGGCGGCTCGAAGTATTTCGGTATCGGAACGGCGACTTTCGTAGGCGACCACGACCAGGCCGTGTGGCAGGGGCATCGGCTGCGCTTGGCCCATTCACGGGCGGGCCTGGCGTTCCCGCGCGGATATCACGCGAAGAACGACAATTACCGGACGCGCAAGGAGGTCTATGACGTCATCAGGGCGCAGGCTCCCCGATTCGATGCCACGTTCCTCGCGAAGGAGAACGCGCACGATTCAAAACGCGAAAAAGGGGATCTCCACCTGTACCGGGAGGCCTGGTACCTGCACTTCAAGGAGATCGCCAAGCAGGTCACCGTGCAGGGGGACATCCTCTACGTCGTGGTCGCCACGCTGGGCACCTCGGCGCGGAAGAAGGCGTTCGAGGACGCGATCAGGGAAGTGTGCGAGGACTGCGCGCCGTCGCGCCGGGATGTTGTGGTCTGTACCTGGGATTCCAGTACGAGCTGGGGGCTGCAGGTGGCCGACTACGGGCTGTGGGCCGTCCAGAGGAAGCTGGAACGGGGCGACGCCGGCTTCATGTGGGCGGTGGAGCCGACATTGAGCTCGTTCTCCCGGCCCTGGGGCTAGGCGCACGATAATGGCCAGCTATCCCCGGGGGGAAGAGGTCCCCTGGACCTCTTGTCACTGGCCATCGTCAGTACACGCCATCGAGACGACGCGGGTCAACCGCTTCGAGCATTGTCACACTCCATCCTTGTAACGGCGCTCGAAAACTTGGCGGACTGTTCGATACGAGGCGGTCGGCGCACGGATCCCGGTCGAAGGAAAGTCTCGCCCGCCGACGCCACGGCCGTGTCGTACCCGCCCGCGCTCACATGTCGCCGCCGGGCGGCGCCTGCGCCGACCAGGCGTGCACGTAGCGGGAGCTGGTCAGCGAATAGTCCACGCTTCCGCTGATCCAGTACTCCAGGCCCCTGACATACGCGGCGACCCCCGCGGAGCCGAGGGCGTCGAGCCGGGGCTTCAGCGCGACCATCCCGGCGACCGCGTCGTTGCGCATGCCGCCGATGAGGTCCATCGCCTCCTGGGTGGAGCATCCCTTGTGCCGGCGGAGCACGCTGACCATGTTGTTGTGGATGTTCGGGCCGGCGGTCTCCTTGGCGTACGAGATGAGGTCGTTGTCCCAGACGACGACGTCGTTCGCGTGCTCGGTGATCGCCCGCACGTCGGGGTGGCGCCACTCGCCGGGGGTGAGGCAGCTGCCCGCGGCGACGTCGATCAGCGCGAAGACCGTGAGCATCGCGCCGGTCCTGCGCCGCATGACGATGTAGTCGTCGAAGGTCGGGACGACGTCCTGCTCCCTGTTGGCGGCCTCCCAGACCTGGGCGAAGAGGTAGTCCTTGGTCATGGCCCGCCAGCGGTCGAGCTGGTCGCCGTTCCCCGTGGCGGCGATCCTGGTCTTGATCTCCAGCAGCGACCGGGCGAAGACGTTGCCGACGTGCTCGCCGTCGCCGAGATCGTCGATGACGGAGATGAACAGCGGGAGCTCCCTGGCTATCTCGGCGGCCGCCCGGTCCGACTCGCAGAACGCGTCGTCGAACGCGAACAACCACACGCACCAGTCGGTGACGAGCTGGCACAGCTCCCGGGCGGCGTAGGGATAGGTGCGCGCGCCCAGCCAGCCGTACCTGGCCGCACCGTAACGCCCGAGGTTTTCGGTCCCCTCGATCATTCCGGACGCGGCCAGCCAGGCCAGCGTGTCTCTGTCCACTTCCTCGACGTACGGATTGACCTCGCTGGGGAACGGGCAGGTCAGCGCGGGGATGCGCAACGGCGGTCTGTTGTGGGTGAGCGTGGAAGGATTCGACACGCCCAACAGCATGACTAGCGAGCCAACAAATAGCTAGAGTCACAGCAAATAATGGAATTTCGGACTTAGCGGAAATTCCGCAAATTGTGGCCGTCCGCTGGGCGCCCCCTACTCGCCGGTGGCGAACGTGCCGAACCGGGCGCCAGCCGCACCCGCCGGCATGGACCCCGGCACCGGGGCGTGGGCGTACCGGACGACGGAGCGTGGGCGTACCGGGCACCGGGGCGTGGGCCCACTGGCCGCGAACAGCCGTCATCGGCCGAACATGCGCGCGGTGTCGAACGCGGACGGCGTGCCCGCCCGCGCGAGCACCGGTAACTTGGTCGCGAACTCCTCCAGTTCCGGGTCCTGCTCCATGCGACCCGTTGTCCACCAGGTAGGGTCCAGCACACCGACGCGGAATCCACGGGACTTCTCGCTGGTTCACCAGAGAAACGTTCATGAGGAAAGGCTGGGACTCAGGTGCTCGACCCGACGGATCTCTACAGGCTCGACGGCGACGCCCCAGAGTTGACCGATCCGGTGCTGCTCTACCACTTCGAGGGTTTCGTCGACGCCGGCGGCGCGGGCCGGTTGGCGCTCGGGCATCTGCTGTCCGAGCTGGACCACCGTGTGATCGCCACGTTCGATGTGGACCGCCTCCTCGACTACCGCTCCAGGCGGCCCATGATGACGTTCGACGGGGACCGCTGGGCGGACTACGACACCCCCGAGCTGGCCGTCTACCTCACCGAGGACGTGACCGGCACACCGTTCCTGATCATGACGGGCCCGGAACCCGACCGCGAGTGGGAGCTGTTCACCGAGGCCGTCGGCATGCTCGTGACCCGGCTCGGCGTCGGCACTCTGGTGACGGCGCACGGCGTGCCGATGGGCGTCCCGCACACCCGCCCGCTCGGCCTCACCACCCACGGCAGCCGCCCCGAACTGGTCACCGGGCCGCCCAGCCCGTTCGGCCGGGTCCAGGTGCCGGGCAGCGTCGCCGCCCTGATCGAGCTCCGCCTCGGCGCCAAGGGGCACGACGCGCTCGGCTACGCGGTGCACGTGCCGCACTATCTCGCCCAGGCGGAGTACCACCAGTCCGCGGTGGCGGCCCTGGAGGCGGTCACCCGCGGCACCGGCCTGGTGTTCCCCACCGAGGCGCTCCGGGAGGCCGCGGAGAAGACCGACGCCGAGATCGAGGAGCAGATCCAGGCGTCCGCCGAGCTGTCGAGCGCCATCCAGGGGCTGGAGCAGCAGTACGACGCCTTCCAGTCGGGCACCGAGAGGGAGAGCCTCCTCGCCGAGGACACCCCCATGCCGACGGGTGACGAGCTGGCCGCCCAGTTCGAGGCGTTCCTGGCCGAGCGCGACGACCGCGATAGCTGATCCGCCCCTCCGCGAACGGCCGTGCCATCAGGCCGGCGTCGCGAGGTCCGTGTCGTCATGATCCGTCGTGACGGTGGGCACCCGGCGGGCGGGCACCGTGGGGGACGGTGGAGCGGGGCGGCGGCGCGGGGCCAATATCGTTGAGCCATGCCGTACGAGTCTGAGATCCGCGTCGGCCTCGCCGGGTACGGGACGGCGGGCGCGTTCTTCCACGCGCCGCTGATCGCCGCCACCCCCGGCCTCCGGCTGAACGCGGTGGTGACGAGGGACCCGGAACGGACCGACCGGGTCCGGCACGCGCATCCCGGCGTGGAGGTCGTGGCGTCGGCCGGCGAGCTGGTCGGCCGGTGCGACCTGGTCGTGATCGCCTCGCCGAACCGTACGCACGTGCCGCTGGCGCGGGCGGCGCTGGAAGCGGGTCTTCCGGTCGTGGTGGACAAGCCGCTCGCCGGCACCGCCGCCGAGGCCCGCGACCTCGTCCGGCTGGCCGCCGAGCGCGGCCTGATGCTGACCGTGTTCCAGAACCGGCGATGGGACGGTGACTTCCTGACCATCCGCCGCCTGCTGCCGGAGCTCGGCACGATCCACCGGCTGGAATCCCGGTTCGAGCGCTGGCGGCCGGTGCCCAAGGGCGGGTGGCGCGAGCTGGGGGGCCCGGACGAGATCGGCGGCGTTCTCTACGACCTCGGCAGTCACCTCGTCGATCAGGCGCTCCAGCTCCTCGGTCCGGTCTCCACCGTGTACGCGGAGACCGATGTGCGGCGGCCGGGCGTGCGATCCGACGACGACGCGTTCGTGGCGCTGACCCACGCGGACGGCGGGCGTTCCCATCTGTGGATGAGCGCCGTGGCGGGACGGCTCGGCCCCCGGTTCCGGGTGCTCGGCTCGCGGAGCGCGTACGTGAAATGGGGCCTCGACCCGCAGGAGGACCGCCTGCGCGCGAACGAACGCCCCGGCGTCCAGACGACGCCCGATGAGAAGCCGGCCGGAACGGGGCCGAACCGCGGGGGTTGGGGCGTGGAGCCGCCGGACCGCTGGGGCGAACTCGGCGTCGAGGGCGACAGCCGTACGGTCCCCACGGAGCCGGGCGCCTACCAGGAGTTCTACGCCGGCGTCGTGGCGTGTCTGCGGGACGGCGCTCCGCCGCCCGTCGACCCGCGCGACGCCGTCGAGTCCCTCACCGTCCTTGAGGCGGCCCGGCGCTCCGAGGCCACCCGGTCGACCGTGGTCCTGGAGATCCGTCAGTACTCCCCGCCGTGTTCGTGATCTTCACGGTCGGAGTCCGCATCCCCTTCGGACACTCTGGACGCGCCGCGGCCCTTGCCGGCCGTGGCTTCCCCGCGGCGCCGGTCGGCCATGCGGACCCCATGGGCGCCACCGTCAGGAGATGAGGCGGGAGCGGAGGGCGTCGGTGTCCCCGTCGGTCCAGCCGTTGCTCTCCAGCCAGCCGAACGGGCCGCCGAACCGCACGTCGAGCGTGTGCAGGAACTGCGCCATGTATTCGGGACGCGGCAGATGGTGGTCGGCGGGCTTGCCGTCGAGGTCGGCCCGGTAGGTGTCGCTGGCCCGCAGCCGGGCGAGGACCCCTTCAAGACGCTCGCCCGTGGCGGCGTAGTCCGCGATGATCGCCTCGCGGGTCACCCCGGCGACGGCGAGGGCGAGGGCGCTCACCACTCCGGTGCGGTCCTTGCCCGCCGCGCAGTGGACCAGCGCCATGCCGTCGTCGCGGGCGAGCACCCGCAGCGCCGCCACGACCGAGTCGGGCCGAGCGCGCAGATATCCGTAGTAGTAGCCGGTGACCCGCAGTTCCTCGTCGACCTTCGGCGACCGTCCCCAGGGGAGGACCTTGTCCCCCTCGATCGTGTCGGCCTCCACGTCGGTGAACCGGCCGGCCTCGGCGAACAGGCTGTGGTGGTGGTGGCCGACCTCGGGCATCAGGGTCAGCGGCCCCGGTCCCTCCAGCCGTACCTCGGCCTGGGAGCGCAGATCGACCACGTTCCTGAGCTTGAGGTCTCCGACCAACCGGTTCAGGTCTTCCCCGGTCAGCCCCTGAAGGTTGTCGCCCCTGAGGATGCGCCCGAATTTAGTGGCTTCTCCGTCGGCGGTGGGCAGACCGCCGAGATCTCTTACGTTGACCGCGCCGTCGAGAACAATCCATCGTTCATTTTCGTTCATCGCCTCGACCCTATCCCGCCCGTACGTCGGCGCCATGAGAGGAGAGTGAATGTTCGGTGGCCGGGTTCCGTCCCGCTGTGGCCCGCCGTAGGCCGGCCTCCGAGGAGGCTGCGTGCAGAAATCGGCACTAGGAGTCGATCTTCATTGCGATTCGACGTAGGTGGGGGTTTGGGCTGGTGAGGGGGCTTACGTCCCTGGGCCATGCCGTTCGAGTTTCTGTCTGATGAGCAGGTGGCCGCTATGGCCAGTTCCCGGGGGAGCCGTCGCCGGCGGAACTGGAGGCGTTCTTCCGTCTGGACCGCCGGGCGCTGGACGGCGGTGACGATTCTGTGCCGGGGCGCGGCGGGTCAGTACCGGGTGAGGTCGCGGCCCAGGAAGGCCAGGAGCCGGCGGTGAGGAGGCGCGCCCGCGGGTGCCGGGAGAGCGGGACCGAACATGCCCGGTCGGCGGAAAACGGTGAAGTCCATGCCGTGCATGACGGTGAGCAGGTCGTCGCAGGGCTCTTCGGCGATGAGGTCCTCTCGGCCGGTGGCCAGAGCCAGGTCGGCGCCGTGCACGAGGACCTCGGTGAGGTGGATGAGCGCGGCCATCGGCCCGGGGACGTCGCCGAAACCGAGGCGCACGGTGGTGTCAAGGACGCCGGGGCGGTGCCAGGCGGCACGGTCGAGGTCGGCGGCGGTGGTGTAGGCGGTTCGCGGATCGGTGCCGAGCCAGTCGTCCTCGTGGGCGCCGCCGGGGTCGGTGCCAGCCAGTTCGGCGGCGAAGATGCGCATGCCGCCGACCAGGTGGTTGAGCTCGGTCCGCACGTCCCAGCCGGGGCAGGGGGCCGGGGCAGTGAGCTGGGAGCCGGTGACGGCCTCGACGATGGCGCCGGTCATGTCGAGGGCGCGGTCGATCTGGTTGATCACCGAAGTCGCGGGGGTAGCGGGGGTCGCAGAAGTCATGGGGTCTCCATCGTGGTCAGGCGGCCTCGGCCGCGGCGGTGAGTACGGCGGTGAGTACGTCGTCGAGCCAGTCGTAGACGCGGGCGAAAGCCAGGCGCTGTCCTCCAGACCGGCAGTGGGCGTCCGCCCCCTGGCCCTCGGTGAAGGTCAGCAGCGTGCCTCGCCGGCCACGCGGTCGGCGGTGGTGAGCCACGCGTCGTGCCAGCCGTCGTAGTCGCCGGGGAAGAAGAGGGGTTCCACAAGCCGCTCCTAAAGCAGGCAAAGGCTGCGTTAGGTGAATATAGGACAGAGATCAAGGCAAAAGCAATTCCTGGCTGCGTTAAGCTGCCTCGCATGGAGGACCGAGAACAGCCGATTCGGCGGCCCGGCGGGCGGAGCGCCCGCGTGCGCGCCGCGGTGCACAAGGCGGTCACCGCGCTGATCGCCGAGCGCGGCTACGGGAACTTCACCGTCGGCGACGTCGCCGACCGTGCCGGGGTGGCCGACTCCAGCGTCTACCGGCGCTGGGGCACCCTGGAATCCCTGCTCATGGACGTGGCGATCACCTGGCTGACGACCACGTCACCGATCCCCGACACCGGCGGCCTGGAACAGGACCTGCGCGCCTACGCCGCGGGCGTCGCGCGCGACGTCACCGGCCCCGACGGCCTGGCGGTGCTGCGCCTCGTCCTGGCGCTGTCCACGGCGGGCGAGGCCGGGGCCCGGGCGCGTGACGACTTCCTGGCCGAACGCTCCCGCCAGATCCAGGGCATGCTGGACCGCGCGCGGGACCGGGGCGAACAGCCGCCGGAGGCGCTCGACATCCTGGACCACCTTCTGGCCCCGATGTACATCCGCGTGCTGTTCGGCCTGGGCTCCCTCACGCCTGACTACGTCGACACGCTGATCGACCGACTCCTGGCCCTCCGCGATCGCAACGGGTGATCGCAGGCATGGCGCCAGGCCGACGCCACCATCGCCCGCCCGCTCGGCGTCTCCCGCCCCACCACTGAGCACGTCCCCCGACCTGAAGGAAAACGGCGGACCGCCGATCACCCGCCGATCATCGGTGTCACGCCATGGGTCATCCGGAACACGGAAGGCCGTGGACCGATTTCCCCGACAATTCACAGCTGACCCCTGCGTCTACTGTCACGAATGCCCGTAATGTAAGCCGTCGCACAAGACGATCAAACAGGAGGACGACGATGCGACGGCCGGTTCACCGGTTGGCCATGGCGGTGGTGGTCATGACTGGGGTGATGGCGGGAGTGCTTCCCCTGTCACCGGCCGCGGCGGAGTCCCGCCACCTTGTGGGGACGTGGTCGGCCGCGAGCGACCGGCTGACCACCGACGACCGGCTGCTCGCCCCGATCGGCGGCCAGACCATCCGCATGGTGGCGCGCACCAGCGTCGGAGGATCCGGCCTGCGGATCCGCCTGTCCAACGTCTTCGGCGTCGTGCCGGTCACGTTCAAGAGCGTGCATCTCGGCCTCCAGGCGTACGGCGCCGAAATCGTCGGCAAGACCAACCGGCCGCTGACCTTCGGCGGGCGCGCGTCGGTCACGATCCGGCCCGGCCAGGCCGTCTGGAGCGACGCCCTTCCCGGGAAGATCACCGGCCGCCAGGACGTGGTGATCAGCGCCTACGTCCCGACGACGGTGGAGCAGGTAACCGGCCACGACCGGGCCTACGCGACGACCTACCTGTCCACGCCCGGGAACCACGCCGCCGGCGAGTCCGGGGAGGCGTTCACCACCACCAGCCTGCAGTGGTACTTCCTCGACCGGATCGCGGTGACCGCCGACGGCGGCATCGGCTCGGTGGTCGCGCTGGGTGACTCGATCACCGATGGCACCGGCCAGGGCAACGACGCCAACCGGCGGTGGACCGACTACCTCTACCAGCGGGTCGGACAGCTGCCCGCCAAGAAGCGCGTGGGCGTGCTCAACGTCGGCATAGCCGGGAACCGCGTGCTGTACACCGGTGTCGGGCCGAGCGCGCTGAGCCGGTTCAAAAGGGACGCGCTCTCCCAGCCGGGGGCGCGCACGATCGTGGTGCTCGAAGGCATCAACGACATCTCCAGAGGCGAGTACACCTCGGCGAAGCCGCTGATCGAGGCGTACAAGAAAATGATCAAACTCGCGCACGCCAAGAAGCTGCGCATCCTCGGCGGCACGCTGACGCCGTTCTACGGATACTCGACCTGGACCGAGGAGCGCGAGGAGATCCGCCAGGAGGTCAACGCGTGGATCAGGACCGGCAAGGCGTTCGACGGCGTGATCGACTTCGACAAGGCGGTGCGCGACCCCGCGTATCCCGCGCAGCTCGCCGCCGCGTACGACCACGGCGACCACATCCACCTCAGCGACGCCGGCCGGCGCAGGCTCGCGTACACGGTGCGGCTCTCACACCTCTGACACCTCTGACACCGCTGACGGCGCTCCCGAGGACGCGGACCGTCGCGGTCGCGGCCCCGGTGCCGGTTCCGTCACGATTGGGGTCTGCCGGCCAACACGCGTAGTGGGGCGTGAGGAAGGTGCCAGACCCGGACCTCCGGGGCCGGGTCTGACACCTTGTGCCGGAGGTCAGCCGCTGACGCGCAGGGTGCCGGTCACGGCCGGTGACGCCGCGCCGGTGGGCTGGTTGTCATAGACCAGCCTGCCGGTGGAATCCCATGCGCGCAGGCGCAACTGATCGATGCGGCCGACGGTGGTGCCGGAGTCGACCGCGGTCAGCTCGAAGGTCACCCTCATCTTCCCGGCCTTCCCGGCCTCCCCAGCCTTCCCGGCCTTCCCGGTGGTGCCGGTCCCGCGCAGGGTGGCGGTGCCGTCCACCGCCACCAGCACCTCGTACGAAGTGCCAGTCAAGGTGAACCCGGCAGCGGAGTACCGCAGCTCACCCTCCGGCCCGCCCTTCTTACCCCGGTAGCGGGCAGTGACGGTGAGGGACGCCCGCCCCGCCTTGCCGCAGTCGGCCTCCAGCAGGCAGGACCCCGCCGGAGAAGCCACCATGCCCGCACCCGCCACAGCACCGGCCCGGTCATACACCCGCACATACGCCTTCCGCCCACCGGCGGTGTCGGCCGTCGCCGCGGCCTTACCGCCGTCGGTCACTGTGACCGCCACCGGGTAGACACCCGGCTCGGTGAACACATACGGCAGGCCGACCGTGCCCGTGCCGGCGCCCTTACCCTTGCCGGGGTGCTCACTCAGCGCGCCGGCCACCTTCTCCGCCCCGACGGTCCAGGTCGCGGTGTGGCTGTCACCCGTGCCGGGGTCGGCGAACGAAGCCGCCAGCAGCACCGGCTCGCCGACCTTTGCCACCGCGACCGGCTCCTTGAGCGTCACCACCGGCGCGGCGTTGGTCACCTGCACCTTCACACTCGCGGTCCCGGTGGCGCCCTGATTGTCGGTCACCGCCAAAGTGACCGTGACCTCACCACTGCCGGTGAAGACGTGCTCCAGCTTCAACTGCCCCGCGACCAGGGCCAACGGCTGCGGGCCGGTCCCGTCCCCGTAATCCGCGGTGAACGTCCAGGAGGTGGAGTCGGGGTCGGTGAACGAGCCCTTGCCAACCCAGGTGCCGCCCTGGGCGATGGTGGCCGGGCCGGTCAGCGTCACGACCGGCGCCTTGTTTTGCGGCTGCCCCGGCGCGACCGTGACACCGAACATGCCGCTCGCCTCCAACCCGCCGTCGTTGACCTTCACCGTGACGGTGTAGCTGCCCGCGGCGGCCCACTGGTGCTCCAGCGCGATCGACTGCCCGCTCACCGCCACCGGCCGCACGCCGGTCCCGTCCCCGTAATCGACCGTCGCCGACCAGGACGTGGAGTCCGGGTCGGTGAACGTGACCGTGCGCTGCAGCTTCTCCCCCACACTCACCTGCGCGTCCGGGCCGGCGCTCACCTGCGGGGCGGCGTTCGGCATGGCCTCCTCGATCACATAATCGATCAGCGCGGAGACCGCGGTCGGGTGCTTGTCATCCCACAGCAGCACCAAAGCCTTCCCCGACACCGGTTCGGTGAAGGTCCTGGCCGGCGCGCTGATCGTCCCGCCACCCGGCTCGGAAATCACCTCCGCGTCCACCGGCGGCCCAGCCCACGACACCTGGGCGGTGTGGTGGTCACCCGTGTCCGGATCGGTGAACGTCACCCGCAGCGTGAACGGCTCGCCCACCGTGCCCTTCAGCGGAGTCGGCGGCACCACGATCCTCGGAGGGGTGTTCCCGATGCCGCTCCCGGCCAGAGTCACCGTGTAGGTGACCCCCTGGGTGGTGGTGAAGGTCAGCTTCCCACTGGCCGGCCCCTCCTGCGTGGGAGAGAACCTCACCGTGACCGTGCACGCGGCGTCCACCGCCAGCTCCGCTGGGGGGCAGTCGTCGGTCTGCGTGAACGGTCCCTCAACCGTGATGTCCTTGAGCGGGATCGGCTCGTTGAGCCGGTTGGTCAGCGTCACCGTGTGGGCGGAGCTGGTCGACCCCACCTGCACCGGGTCGGCCCAGGTGATCCCGGTCTTGTCCAGCAGCGGCCGCACCGTCGCCGTGGTCGAGGCGACGTTGCTCGCCGGCTTGGGATCGCCCACCGCCAGGCTCGCGGCGCCGGCTGTGGCCTTCAGCTCGGTCCCCTCGGCCATGCCGGCCGGGATCGTGGCGGTCACCTCGACGGTGGCATCCCAGCCCGGCTCCAGCTTCGCCACCGTGTTGCGGAACCCGCCCTGCAGCGGGGCGCACTTACCCCGCCAGGTCTCGCACACCGCCGTACCGGCGAGCACGCCGGGGATGAGGACGTCCAGCCGCACATCGGTCGCGGTGTCCGGGCCGGTGTTGGTCACCGTGGTCGTCCACGTCACCGTCCCACCCGGCCCGGGCTCGGCCGCCGACACCGACTGCTCCACCTTCAGATCCGCCTGCGCGGTGGTCGGCGTCAGCAGGAACGACCGCGCCGACTCGGTGAAGCCCGCCGACGTGGCCGAACGGTCGCGGACAACGCCCTGCGCCAGGATCTGACCCGGCGAGTTGACATCCAGCAGCACGTTCAACCGCATGCACGGCTCGATGGTGTCGTCGATGTCCTGCGGGCACATCGGCCGCGGCAGCAGGTCCGCCAGCTTGTACATCTGACCGTCCAGCCACACCGCCGGCACCGCGGCAACCGGCTCACCGGCGAAACCGGCCACCAGCCCATGGTCGTTGATCGCGGTCGCCGTGCCCGTGCCCAGATCCGTCCGCCGGCCGTCCCGCCACGTATACGCGCTGAAGGTGACCTTCTCACCCGTGTTGCAGTACCCGTAACCGGCGAGCACACCGGTGGCGTTGATGTCCCGCGCGAAGCCGCTTCCTGCGCCGTCACAATCGGGAAGCTTCAGCTTCTGGATCTCCCCATCTCGATAGACGGCCGGGTTCCACCCGGTAGGACCGGCGGCGTTCCGCGACGTCACCCAGCTCCCGGCGACCTCGCCTCCCCTGTTGATATGACCGCTGTCGGTCCGCGCGTCGAAATCCGGCTCCTCAGGTAGCCGGATCACAGCCCCGTGATCCCACATCACGTAGGGATACGCGCTGTACCCCGCGTACATCGAACCGAAAATCTGATCGTCGTCGTTCAGGTCAATGGCGAGGCTGCTCGTGAGCCGCGGACTGTCGGCCGGCTGCAGGTCCGTCACCGCACCATCACGGAATACGACAGCATGCTGCAAGTTCACGTAGCCGCCGGCGCCATCCTCGACCGTCGTGGAAGCCCACCCCGAGACGTTCCCGGCCTCGTTGATACCCGTGGCACCCACCGCGCATGCGAGCCTGCCAGGGCCATCGGTACACGGCAGATCACCCAGATCGGTGAACGCGCCGGCCTCCCAGCGCACCGCACGGCTCTTGTGATCCTTGTCCTTCCCCGTGGCAGCGACCTGACCGCGATCATTCAGCCTGGCCGCCTTCGTGTCCCCCGGGTCACCTCCAGGCAACGCACCCAGCTCGGTCACCGTGTAGGAGCCGAACCGCGCCACCACCGTGTGCGGGCCGTCCATCGTGATGGTCAGCGACCCACCCGGCCGCTCCTCACCATCGACGGTCCACCCGAGCGGAATCCGCCCCACATCGGCGGTCACGGTCAGCGTCACCGTGGTGCCGACCCGGTAGGTGTCCTGCGCAGGCGACGCCGCGACCGAACCCCCCGGCTGCGCCGACACCGTCAGCTCGAACTCCCGCAGGTCGGGCTTTGCCACCTTGACCACGTCATGTGCGGTCCGCATGCCCTTGGCCGTGTCGGCCCGCACCACCGCGGCGTACGCCCCGTCGGCCAGCGGCTCGGTCGTCGCACCGTAGAGCCCGTCGCCGGCGGCGCCGTCTCCGCTGTTGCCGTCGTCGTTCAAGATCAGCTCGACGTGGGGCGTGTCCTGCTCCCCGATCAGAATCGCCTTCACCGGCGCACCGGTCACCGGCTGACCGTCATCGGTCACCGTGGCGGTCATCTTCACCCGGCCGTCGTCGGACGGCTGTTCCACCTTGCTCGTCACCTTCACCGCGTTACCGGTGATCCAGGCCACCACATCAGCCGTGACCGGCTCGGAGCCCGTGTTGGTGACCTCCAGCTTCCACACCCCCGCCTGCGGCTTGGTGACGCTCAACCCCTGGATGGGCTGTTTGGCCGCGTCACTGCCGGCCGCGTACGACGCGGCCTCCTTACCCGACGGGTCACGCAGCAGCAATCCCACCGTCTCGGGCAGTGCCCCGGTGACCCCGAACGCCGAACCCGCGGGAACATCCAACGGCACACTCGCCGTCGCACCCGGCTTCGCCGTCACCGACGCCGTGGCGAATGACGAGATCCCGTCGATCCCCGCACCGGCATCGGAATCGGAATCGGCACCATCCACGGCTGCGACTGCCGCACCGGACTCCGCACCGGACTTCGGGGCATCGCCCCGCTCGCGTGCGCCGTTGTCCTTCAGGTAGGGCAGGCCATCAGGACTGTCGTTGCCGACCAGCAACGAGGCAAGCCGCGGCTTGACATAGGAGAGGAAGTCCGCCGCTGAACCGGGCATGTCATTGTGGCCCGTGCGCGTGGTGACGGCATCGGTGTACACGAAATGCGCGCTGCGGACGGTGACCTGCCCGTCACCATCTCCCGCGTCTGGCATGTCACAAACGGCCTTGCCCACACCCGCGAGACTGGACGCCGTCACGCCCTTGAGGTTGGTGACCACCAGGTTGAAGGTGCCTTCCATGAACTTCACCGTGCTGTGCAATGTGGCCGGCATCGGAATGGGAACGCCCATCGCCGCCCCGGCCAAAAGCGCGTCAGCACAGGGAGTTCCCCTGTTCGGGGTGCCCATCTGCAGCATCCGGTTCACCACCGGCTTACCCGCCACCGTGCTGGGCATCATGTACTGGATGTACCGCCGGGTGATCACGCCGCCCGAGTCATGGGCGACGACATCGACCTGGAACGCGTGCGTCTTCTGCCGCACTCCCTCGATGTAGATGTCCAATTGCTGGGCGTTTTCCTCCTCGGTGTAGGTACGCTCGGCCGGCTTCGACTTGTTACCGGTTTTCAGCTTGTCGGCCGGGTATCCCCTCAGCAGCGGGTGCGCGGACGCCAGGATGGTCGCGTAGTCGCCCCACGTCTTTGCCGCGTTGCTCAGATAGCCGTGCACCAGAACCACGGGCTTCGGCCGGACGGTCACGGATACGGCGCCGGTTGACACTGGCGTCAGTTCCCCCCAACCGCCAATGAAAAGGTTCGCCTCCAGTCGGCGGTCCGAACGCGCTTTGCCCCCCTGCCAGGCAAAACCCGCGGTGTCCCAGACCACTCGCTTCGTGACGGTCTGATGCGGGGCAAGCGATAGTAAGAACCCTCCATCGCGCAACCACGTTTCGGCCCGGTCCTCGCGCAGCCTGAGCCACCCGTACGTGGGGTAGTCGCTGGGGTTGGTGACCTGGACGGTGACCTGAACCTCGTTGCCGTCGACCGTCCCGTCCTCCGGTATCGGAACCCAGGCCTCCGAGGGGTACAGCCGTGTCTTCAGGGCTACCGACTCGATCTCGGGGAGGCCGCCTCCCAGGTCGAGCACGAAAGCATGGAACCTTCCCCCATTCTTGGGCTCCATGAAACCGCCGATCTGCCCCGCGTCGTTGATGCCGGTGGCGTAGACCAGGGTGAACGGCGTGTCGGCCGGCAGCAGGGTGTTCAGGTCGACGGCGCCGCCATTCACATACAGGGCCGCGTGCTCGTCGACGCGCACGCCGTCGGGGAGGAGGTGATTGACAACCCCGGCCCCCATGCCGGCGTTGTTGATCGCCAGCACGTCGCCGCCGAGATTGCCAGGAGTGCGCATCTCGATCGGCATGCCGTCCTCATTCCAGATGAGGGGGACATGGTTGGTGCCGTCCATTCCGACACCGGCGACCTGCCCTCGGTCATTGATATCGCGGGCCATGGCGTCGCTACCTGCGGAGAACCGCAAACGATCCGTGACGGGGTTGAGCGGGACGCCCCACTTTCTGATGCGGAAGGCGACAGCACGAGCGTCGTCCGGATCAGAATCGTCCACAAAGGTGCCGACCACCTCGCCACGATTGTTCAATGAGCTGGCGGAAACGCTGCGAGGTTTTAATCCTTTGTCGATCCTCAGCATCGAACCGTCGTCGAGATCATACACGTAGTTATTTCCCACGACCCGATTCACATCGTTGATGGCCACTGCTGGGGGCAGGCCCAGCTTGGTCGCCACGCCGTCCTTGAAGGCGAACGCCTGCGCTGGCTTTGCCGTCTCTCCGGGAACAGCCTCCTCGTTGTAAAACCCGATCACCGTGCCCTGAGAGTTGACGTCCCAGGCAAAACTGCTGCTCCCTGTGCCGAGGCCGAGGCTTGCGTGAATATCGGTGACGGACCCTTCGGAGAGCAGGACCGCTTTGTCAGTCCCGCTGACCGTGTCTGTGATCGCCGTAGCGAGCTGGCCTCGGTTGTTGAGGAATCCAGTGCGTCTCCCTGCTCGGGCGCCGCCCTTGAGGCTGCCCAGATCGATGAGCCGGGGTCCACCGCTGACGGCTGTCGTCTGACCAGCGGTTTGAGGCGACTGTGGCTGTGATGCGGCCACCGCCGGCGTGGCTATGGCCGGGGAGCCGGCCACCACCACCGCGGCGAGCAGGGAAAGTGCGGTCCACCGGACGGAGGCACGAGTGGATAAGTACGTCAAGAAGAGACTCCGAAAACGCGGCCATGCCCACATGGCATGGCATGGGAATCACGCGGCGACTGGCGCCGCGGCTGGGGGGATTCGATCGCGTATGTGATCACGCCCCGAACTCCTGTATCTGCCGGGTGAAGATCCGGCTGGATAACCAGTTCAAAGATGACTCTCCGAAACCGAGGCCGCGTATGGGGCACGGCACAGGAATGTCGAATAGGGCTTGTTACTCGGCAACTCGAGGCGGAGCCTCGGAAGTGGACACAGGTTGTCCAGACTCGCCCGACGGCGATGTAGGCGCCTCCTTCAAGGCCTCACCCCCGGATATTGGATCGATCAGTTCGGCCACAAAGATTGCCGGTCCTGCATGAGAGTCCCTGGGGGCGACTGGCCGAAATGCCATGACAAATCGTCCCCGCCCGCCATCGGGCCACTAATCGACGGCAGGTGGTCTCAAGGCGCTCTCAAGGACGACGGGTAAGCCCAGGCGGGATCGAATCACTCGGTTCCGCGATACGAGCGCGAAGGCCCGGGATCACGAGCTGGCTGTACTGCCCAGGCAGGTTGTGACACGGCTGATGGGAGCTGGCCGTTCAGCGCGGCGCGGAACGTGAACAGGAGACGCGACCATGTCAGGGATGGCAGCGACGAACTCACCCGGTGCCAGCACCGGCCTGTGGGTCGACGACCTGCGGCGGACGTTCCGCGGCCGGCGTTAGAACGACGGGTCAGGTGAGGCGGGCGGCGAGGGCGGCCAGGCTGTCGACGACCATGTCGGCGTCGGTGGCCCCCGGCCGGGCCGCGTGGAGGTAGCCCCACGGCCCCCGGCGCAGCAGCGCGGTCCGCATCCCCGCCCGCCTGGCGGGGAGGACGTCGTTGTCGAGCCGGTCTCCGACGTAAAGGATCTCCTCCGGGCGCCGGCCCGCCACGGCGGCGACCTTGGCGAAGAACTCGGGAGCGGGTTTCTCGACGTGCCAGGCGGCCGAGGTGTGGATCGCGTCCACGGGCAGGTCCATGGCCAGCAGGGCGTCGTACGCCTGACGCGGCTGGTTGCCCGCGATGATCAGCTCGTACCCGGCGGACCTGAGCGCCGCGAGGCTGCCGCGCACGTCGGGGTAGAGGTCGTCGCCGTCGAAGTTCTCGCGCAGGCCGTCCGGGTCCGCACGGCGCCATGCCTCGATCTCGGCGTCGAGGTCGAGTCCCGGGCGGATCACCTGGAACGCGTCCGCGTGCGGGCGGTCGAGCGCGGCCATCCCGCCGAGGACGCCCATGAACGTCAGGCGGGGCACCCCGAGCCGGTCGGCCCACCGGGACCAGATCCGCGTCTCGTCGATCAGCGTCTCGCCGACGTCGAACACCAGTGACCGGATCACGGCCGCTTCCACGCTTTCCCCACGCCCTTCCATCACAACTGGCCCGTCACAACTGGTCCATCGCCTTGCGGATGCGCTTCTCCGAGATCGGGGACGGCGTCCCGAGTTGCTGGGCGAAGAAGCTGACCCGCAGTTCCTCGATCATCCAGCGGATCTCGCGTACGGCCGGCGCGTCCCGCTCCATCGGTTTCATCCGGTCGAGCAGGTCGCGGTAGTCGTCCTCGACGTCGTGGACCTTGTGCATCCACTCGCGGTCGCGGTAGGGGTCGTCCGGCAGCTTCTGCAGGCGGCGCTCGACCGCGCGCAGATAGCGGTGCAGGTCGGTCAGCCGGGCATATCCGGTCGCGGTGACGAACCCGGGGTTGATCAGCCCGTCGAGCTGTTCCCTGATGTCGGCGACCGCGTCCGCCGGGCCGGCGATGGAGTTCTGCACGGCGTGCCAGGTCGCCAGGACCCGCTCCACCTTGCCGACGACGTCCTCGGTGGTGTCGTACAGCCCGGCGCGCACGTGGTCGTGCAGCCGCCCGAACCCGGCGGCGTCCCACGCCGGACCGCCGGCCTGGGTGATCAGCCGGTCGGCGGCGCAGGCCGCGCAGTCGTCGAACAGTTCGGCGGCGCCTCCGTGCGGGCTGCGGCTGAGCGCCAGCTTCTGCGCCGTGGTGAGCCCGCGCAGGATGGCCTTGGCCGGGTTGACCGAGCCCAGCAGGAGCAGGCGGCGGGTGCCGTCCCACATGGCGCGTCGCTGTTCGGCCTGGGTCTCGAACATCCGCACCGCGACGCCGTCCTTCTCGTCGACGAGCGCGGGGTAGGCCCTCATCCTGCCCTGCTCGAACACCTGGGGCAGCGTGCCGATGGTCCACTCGCGCAGGCCGGTGCGTTCCAGGTCGTCGGCCGCCTTGGACAGGGTCGCGCGGAGCTTGGGCGCGAGCCGCCGCTTCAGCCCGTCGAGGTCCTTGTCCTCGGCGATGGCGTGCTTCCTGTCGTCGATCACGCGGTACGTGATGCGCAGGTGGTCGGGCACCTGGTCGGGGGCCCAGGCGTCACGCGGGATGGTCACGCCGGTCATCCGGTGCAGCTCCCGCTCCAGCACGTCGAGTAGCGCCTCCGCCGGGGCTCCGCTCTCCTGCGTCGCGGAGGACACCCGCTCGAGTACGGCCTTCGCGTAGTTGGGGGCGGGCACGAAGTTGCGCCGCAGGTGCTTGGGCAGCGACCTGATCAGCGCGGTGACGAGGTCCTCGCGCAGCCCGGGGATCTGCCAGTCGAACCCGGCCGAGTCGACCTGGTTGAGCACGGCGAGGGGGACGTGCACGGTGACGCCGTCGGCGTCGGTGCCCGGCTCGAACTGGTAGGTGAGGCGCATGCGCTGGCCGCTCTGCCACCACGCGTCGGGGTAGTCCCCTGCGCTGACGTCCGCGCTCTCGTTGACCAGCATCTCGGGTGAGAACGTGAGCAGGTCGGGCTTGGCGGGGGCGGTCTTCTTCCACCAGCTGTCGAAGTGGCGCCCGGAGACGACATCGGCCGGGATCCGCTGGTCGTAGAAGTCGAACAGCGTCTCGTCGTCGACCAGGATGTCGCGGCGGCGGGCCTTCTCCTCAAGCTGCTCGACCTCCTGGAGCAGCTTGCGGTTCTCGTGGAAGAACTTGTGGTGGGTCCGCCAGTCGCCTTCGACGAGCGCGTGCCGGATGAACAGCTCGCGGCTCAGCTCCGGGTCGATCCTGCCGTAGTTGACCTTGCGCTCGGTCACGATCGGCACGCCGTACAGGGTGACCTTCTCCAGGGCCACGACGGCGGCCTGGTCCTTCTCCCAGTGGGGCTCGCTGTAGGTGCGTTTGACCAGGTGCTGGGCGAGCGGCTCGACCCAGCCCGGCTCGATCTTGGCGTTGACCCTGGCCCAGAGCCGCGAGGTCTCCACCAGCTCGGCCGACATCACCCACTGCGGCTGCGTCCTGGCCAGCGCCGACCCCGGGAAGATCGCGAAGCGGGCGTTCCTCGCGCCGATGTACTCCGTGATGGGGCGGCGCGGGCCGTCCTGCTTGCGCGCGCCCTTCGACTCGACGTCCTTGACGCCGATGTGCGAGAGCAGCCCGGACAGCAGTGAGACGTGCACCCGCTGAGGGTCGGCGTCCACGCTGTTGAGGACGACGCCGAGGTTCTTGGCGACCTGGCGAAGCTGGCTGTCGATGTCCTGCCACTCGCGTACGCGCAGGTAGTTGAGGAACTCCGCGCGGCAGAGCCGGCGGAACGCGCTGGAGGACAGCTCCCGCTGCTGCTCCCTGACGTACTTCCACAGGTTCAGGTAGGTGACGAAGTCGGATTCCTTGTCGGCGAACCTGCGGTGCTTCTCGTCCGCCGCCTGCTGCTTGTCGGCCGGGCGCTCGCGCGGGTCCTGGATGGACAGCGCGGCCGTGATGATCATGACCTCGCGTACGCAGCCGTTCTTGTCGGCTTCGAGGACCATGCGGGCCAGCCGGGGGTCCACGGGAAGCTGCGCGATCTTGCGGCCGACCGGGGTCAGCCCCTTGGCGTCGAGGGCGCCGAGCTCGTGCAGCAGGTTGACGCCGTCCTTGATCTGGCGGCTGTCCGGCGGCTCGACGAACGGGAAGGCCGCGATGTCGCCCAGCCCGAGCGAGGTCATCTGGAGGATGACCGACGCCAGGTTGGTACGGAGGATCTCCGGATCGGTGAACTCGGGCCTGCCGAGGAAGTCGTCCTCCGAGTAGAGCCGGATGCAGATGCCGTCGGAGGTGCGGCCGCAGCGTCCCTTGCGCTGGTTGGCGCTCGCCTGCGAGATCGGCTCGATGGGCAGCCGCTGCACCTTGAGCCGGTGGCTGTAGCGGGAGATGCGCGCGGTGCCGGGGTCGATGACGTACTTGATGCCGGGGACCGTGAGGGAGGTCTCGGCCACGTTGGTGGCGAGGACGATCCTGCGGCCGCGGTGCTGCTGGAACACGCGGTGCTGCTCGGCCGCCGAAAGCCGGGCGTACAGCGGGAGGACCTCCTCCTGGCGGCCCTTCAGCGCGTCGGCGGTGTCGCGGATCTCCCGCTCGCCGCTGAGGAAGACGAGGATGTCCCCGGGGCCCTCGGCGCACAGCTCGTCGACCGCGTTGACGATGGCCTGGGTCTGGTCGTCGTCCTCCTCGACCGGGCGGTGCCGTACCTCGACGGGGTAGGTGCGGCCGGAGACCTCGACGATCGGCGCGTCGCCGGCGGCGGAGCCGAAGTGTCGCGCGAACCGCTCGGGGTCGATCGTGGCGGAGGTGATGACGACCTTGAGGTCCGGCCGTCTGGGCAGCAGCTGTTTGACGTAGCCGAGGATGAAGTCGATGTTGAGGCTGCGTTCGTGGGCCTCGTCGATGATGAGCGTGTCGTAGCGCAGGAGCAGCGGGTCGGTCTGCATCTCCGCGAGCAGGATGCCGTCGGTCATCAGCTTGACCAGGGTGCCGTCGCTGGAGTGGTCGGTGAAGCGCACCTTGTAGCCGACCGCGTCGCCGAGGGGGATCGACAGCTCCTCGGCGATGCGCTCGGCCACGGTGCGGGCCGCGATCCGCCGCGGCTGGGTGTGGCCGATCAGGCCGTGCACGCCGCGGCCGAGCTCCAGACAGATCTTGGGCAGCTGGGTGGTCTTGCCGGAGCCGGTCTCACCCGCGACGATGACGACCTGGTTGTCGCGGATGGCCTCCAGCAGGTCGTCCTTGCGCCGGCTGACCGGCAGCTGCGGCGGATAGGTGATCGTGGGTACGGCGTCACGCCTGGCCGCGACCCGGAGCTCGGCGGCCTCGATGTCGGCGGCGATCTCGGCGGCCACGGCCTGGCGTGCCTTGCCGTCCCGTATCTTGCGCATGCCGTCGATGCGCCGGCGGAGCCTGCGCTGGTCGCGCAGCATCAGGTCAGGCAGGCTGCCCTGCAGATCGGCGAGCGAAGTTTTCATCCCGCCGTAAGCATAGGTAAGACCAGGTATGTCTCCGCCACCGGATTACGTGCCAATGATCGACGGCTCAGGCCGGACGGGCCGGCTGGTACTTGTAACCGACGTTCCTGACCGTGACGATGCGCCCCGCGTGGCGGCCCAGCTTCCTGCGTATCCGCAGGATGTGGACGTCGACCGTGCGTGCGCTCTCGTCGCCGTACCTGTCCCACACGGCGGCCAGGATCTGGCGGCGGTTGTAGACGCGCCCGGGTGCGGCGCACAGGTAGTCGAGCAGCTCGAACTCGCGGTAGGTGAGCTCGATGTCCTCGCCGCCCACCCGGACGAGCCGGGCCGCGCGGTCGACGACGAACTCGTCCGCCCCGAAGTCGCCCGCGTGCCGTGCGGTCTGTGCGGTGGGTACGGAGCGGATGGCTTGGACGGCCTGGGAGGGATGGACGGCCTGGGAGGGATGGACGGCCTGGGAGGCCATGGCCGGTTGCCCGGACGGGGGGACGCCCGGGACGCGCCGCGCGTCCTTCGCCCGCGCCAGCGGGACGACGTGCCCGACGATGATGAGCGCGGCCTCGACCCCCGGGATGGGGACGACGCTGAGGACGGTGCCCTCGTCCTTCCCGATCGGCTCCTGGACCGGATCTCGGGTGACGAGGTCGATGATCTCCGCCTGCGACATTGCCTTTCTCCTTCAACCTGGTGACGTACCGGATTCTGTGGAACCGGTGATCAACAGGCGGCGCCGCAGACCCGGAGCAGGTCGATGTGACGACGCTCGGTCAGTACTCGCCGTGATCTCATGCGGTCATCATGGCATCGAAATTCCATGGCGTCCAGGTAGGAAATTATGGCATTAGCGGTCGCGGCCGTCCGCTGCCAGACTGCGACGCGAGGACCACCGGGAAGACGACCGTGACGACCGGGAGGAAAACGTGATCATCGTATGCGGCGAGGCCCTCGTCGACCTCGTCCCCACCGGCGCCGAGGACACCTGGCGCGCCGTGCCGGGAGGCGGCCCGGCGAACACGGCCGTGGCCGTCGCACGCCTGGGCACCCCGGTACGCCTGCTGTGCCGGCTGTCACGGGACGGATTCGGACGGCGGCTGCGCGACCACCTGACCGCGAACGGCGTGGACCTCGGCCTCGCCGTCGAGGCGACCGAGCCGACGACCCTCGCCGTGGTCGACCTCGACGAGCACGGCTCCGCCGACTTCCGGTTCTCCATGGAGAAGACCGCCGACTGGCAGTGGACTCCCGGCGAACTGCCCGGGTCGCTCCCGCCCGGCACGCGCGCGCTGCACGTCGGCTCGCTGGCCTCGGTCGTACCGCCCGGCGCGGCCGTCCTCCGCACGTGGGCGGCCAGGCATCGCGACGCGGTCACGGTGGTCTACGACGTCAACGTGCGACCCGCCGTCCTTCCCGGGCGGGAGCCGTACCTGGAGCAGGTCGAGGCGTGGCTCCGGGTGGCGCACGTCGTCAAGGCCAGCGAGGAGGACCTCGCCTGGCTCCACCCGGAACGCGACCCGCTCGACACGGCCCGCGCGTGGCTCGCCGAGCACGGCCTCGATCTCGTCCTCGTGACGAGAGGCGCCGCCGGGGCCGTGGCGCTGAGCTGCGACGGTCCCCCGGTTACGGCGGACGGCGTCGCCGTACGCGTGGTGGACACGGTGGGAGCCGGAGACGCCTTCACCGGCGCTTTCCTGCACGGGACGATGGACCGCGGCATGCCGCTCGCGGAGTCCCTGCGCTACGCGGTCCGCGCCGCCGCGCTGACCTGCACGCGCGAGGGCGCGGCGCCGCCGTCACGCGCCGAGGTGGACGCCGGTTTGTAGCTGTTTGATCAGTAACATCCGGATTGTGTGCGATTACGGAGGGTAACGCTAGAGGGGGGAAACCACCACCAGGGGGGAACATGATCAGCACACTCCACAGGATGGGCCTGCGCTCCGGCATGATGTACGCGGCCGGACTGGCCTCGATCGGCCTCGCGGCCGCGTCGTGGTTCGTGTCGAGGAACTACGAAGCCGCGGGCCAGGATCGGGCCGACCGCTGGGGGATCTTCGTCGGCGAGTGGGCACCCACGTTCTTCGGCATAGGGATCGCGCTCCGCATCGAGGAGATGCGCGAGATGAAGCAGAGCGAGATGGCCGATTGGCAGGAGACCCAGCAGCAGGCCATGCGCACCCCTTCACGCGCGGGCGTGTGATGCGCTGATCGTCCGCACCGGGATCCCGTCCTACCGCTTTCCTGTATTGGTCGCGTTTCCGACCTTTCCGGATTTTTCCAGATTCGGGCGTCTCAGCGGCCTCGCTCAGGCGGCCTTCTCCGAGGGCTTCGGACGGCGCGAGTCCTACCGCTTCAGATCGCGCTTCCCGGTACCCCGGGCTCGTCGCCTTCCCGCGTGAGCAGGGCTGCGGCGACGGTCCCGAACCCGCGGTCCCTGCGGCCGCGGGCATCGCCGTACTGGGGCACTCCTTTACGGCTCGTGGCGGACCACGGGGAAGAATGGGCCGGTGAGCACTGACCTCCGTTATCCCGAACCGGCCAATCCGGCGTTCCTCTTCGACCTCGACGGCACTCTGATCGACAGCGTGTACCAGCACGTCATCGCGTGGCGGTCCGCGCTGGCCGGGCTCGGCATCGACCTGTCGGTCTGGCGGATCCACCGGCGCATCGGCATGAGCGGAGGGCTCTTCGTCACCGCGCTGCTGCGCGAGACCGGCCTGTCGCTGACCCAGGAACAGATCGACGACCTTCAGCACGCGCACGCCGCCGCCTACACCGAGCAGATCGACTCGGTGAAGCCACTGCCGGGGGCCATCTCGCTGCTCTCCGAGCTGACCGAACGCGGGGTGCCCTGGGCTATCGCCACCAGCGGGTACGCCGCGACCGCCCGGCGGGCGCTCGACATGCTCCAACTGCCGGAGGACACGCCCATGGTCACCCGCGACCTGGTGCGGCGGGCCAAGCCCGACCCCGACCTGTTCCTCGCCGGTGCCGCCCTCCTGGACATCGAGCCCCGATCCGCGATGGTGGTCGGCGACAGCGTCTGGGACCTGCTCGCCGCGCGCCGCGCCGGCTCGCTCGGGATCGGCCTGCTGTCCGGCGGGTACGGCAGGGACGAACTGGAGCGCGCCGGAGCGTTCCGGGTGTACGCCGACCCCGCCGACATGCTCAACCGCCTCGACGAACTCGGCGTACGCCAGAGCCGGTGACCCGCCCGACGTCCGACGGCTCAGTGTCCGACCACCGATGTCCCGACCACTCGGCGTCCCGACCGGCACAGCCGCTGAGCCGCGTTCCTCTCCTTTGCGGGGCTCCTGTTCAGCCGGTGACGATCATCAGGTCGGCGCGGGCGCGGACGTCGTGGGCGGCGTAGAACCGCTCCTCCTGGTCGGCCCAGCGGGTCCAGTGGGGAAGGTAGACGTCGCCGTCCCGGGCCAGGGCCCGTGACCTGCGGACGTCGTCGGCGGCCTCGACCCAGATCAGGCCGCTCAGGAACGGAGCGGCGCCGCTGGAACCACAGCCGACGCCCTCAACGAGAAGCGCCCCCGTTTCGGGCTCCTCGTGCCATTCGGCGTAGTCTCCCGCGGCCCAGTCATAGCGCCGCCACCGCGCGGGACGCCCCAGACTGAGCGGCCGCAGGACCCATTCCACGAGCGCGTCGACGCCGCCGAGCAGGCCGTCCCAGCCCGGATAGAGATCGTCCATCCGGACGACGGGCATGGTCCACTCGGCCGCGAGCGCCGTGGCGATGGTGGACTTGCCCGCTCCCGACCGTCCCTCGACGGCCAGGACGCGGGTGCGCCCCGCCCGGGCGGGGCGGTCGAGCAACCGCTCGACGGTGGCGGCCGCCTCCGCCGTCAGGCTCGACGCCGACATCGGAACGACCGGTCCCCCGTCCGGCACCGCCACCACGGCGGGCTCCGGTCCCCCGTCCGGCACCGGCCCCACCATCGAACCGGCCGCCGACGCCGCTACCGAACCCGCCGCCGAGCGTGTTGCCAAGCCCGCCGCCGGGCTCACGGCCGGTGCCGGGGTCCCCCTCACCACATCACGTCCCTCGTCTGGCCGACATCAGCCATCCATGATGCGTCGTCAGGCGGCGTAGAACCACTTCGAGGTCCAGATCCTGATCCACTCCCCCGGCGGGTAGACCCGGCCGTTGGTGACGATCCACATGGTGCGTGACCGTACGCAGTCGACGTCGGGCCAGTGGGTGGAACCGTACGCGTTGGAGTTCTTCCCACTGGGGAGGTCGCGGTAGGGGCCGATCGCGCCACAGGTGAAGTGGCTGTTGGCGTCCCGGCTCAGCTGCAGCGTGGCGCCGGTCCGGTTGTAGACGATCCCGCACGGGTTGGTGATACCGCCGCAGGACGCCCCCATCGGGAGGACGACCGAGGCTGTGGACATCGCGGGCGGTGCGGCCGTGGACGCCGAGGCGGCCTGGGCGGCCGGCGCACCGATCAGTGCCAGGAGCGCCGTCGTGGCCCCCGCCGCCGCTCCCCCGGTTCTCGCTCGTACAGAGAACATCGCTTCCCCCTTACTCCGGCGGTTCCTCCGGCGTACGCCGGAGTTCCGATGAGCCGGAGTCCACTGATGTCGATTCGACGGATGTTCCGCGTCACGTCCGCGTTCCCCGGCATCGACATCGTCGGACGCGATCCCGATTTTGCTAACCTCGAAGATTCAAGGGTGTCGTCGTCATCCCCTCGGAGGATCCAGAAGAATGCGGACGATCCTCCTGCAAGTCGAGTCTCCCGGCCCTGGATCCTCCACTCTGGAGATCCCTCCCGGACGTGAGATCAGCTTCGGTCGCGGCGACCTGTCCGCCCCCGTCGACTTCCCACTGCGCCATCCGGGCGTCTCGCGCCGGGCCGGTGTGATCAGGGCCGTGGACGACTACTGGCTGCTGACCAACCTCAGCCGCGCCGCCACCCTCGTGGTCGAGAACCCCGAAGGCGGCGGCGAGTTCCTCAAGGTGGCCCCCGGCAGGGCCGCCGCGCCGGTGCCGTTCGAGTTCGCCCGCGTGGTGCTGCCCGTCGCCGAAGGGTCGTGCTCGTTCCTGGTCTTCGCCTCCCAGCACAGCTACATCGACTTCGACGCACCGGAGAGCACCGCCGGTGAGCCCACGTTGTCGGCGTTCGCCGTGGACGAGTCGGCGAAGTACTTCCTGGTGCTGGTCGCGCTCTGCGAGCCCCGCCTGCGGGACTGCTCGTCGTCGGTCATCCCGACGGTTCCCGAGGTGCTGGAGCGCCTGCGGCATGTCCCCGAAGGCGCCGAGCTGACCCGGCCCGCGGTCAACTTCCACATCGACTATCTGGCCCGGACGAAACTGCGCGTGAAGGAGGCGTCCGACTCGCGGAAGGCCGACTGGCAGCGGGCCGCCCTGGTGTCCGTCGCGCTCCGGTTCGACCTGGTCACCGAAGAGCACCTGGCGCTGCTCGACGGCTGAGCGCTAGTCGACGGCTGAGCACCCGACAGCTGAGCACTGCCCGACGGCCCGGCGCTTCTCACGGCTTGTAGGCGGCGCGGTACCGGCGGACACGCTCCACGTACGGCTGGAAACGGGCCGGAACTCCCTTCTCCTCGCGGATCACATCGTCGGACGAGCGGAACGCCGCCGCCCCCAGCAGGCCGTGGTCGCCGGGCACCCCGGCCAGCAGCGGCAGCCGTACGCACAGGTAGCGGCCGACGGCGGGGATGGAGTCCTCGGGGGACAGCGGAGGCGTGAGTATCTCGCCCCTCCTGTCCGGCGGAAGGTAGTACCGAAGCACCGACGGCGTCCACCGCGCGATGCCGTACTCGTCCTTGGTGGGATCGGACAGGTGCGGGTCGAAGCCGCTCTCCGTTTTCAGGATGGCGGCGACGAGCGCCGGGGTGAGGCCGGGCTCGTCGCACATGGTGCCGGCCTGGACGATCAGGGCGCGATATTCGCGCGGGATGTCGGAGTCGGTACGCAGCCAGCGTGCGTACGGATCGGCCGGACCGTGCGTCGGCGTCGCCCCCGTACCGGCCGCCAGCGTGAGGAGCGCCGCGGCCGCCAAGCCCATGACGGCGCGATGCCTTCTCCGGCTCGGAACGCGTACGGTACCGGCCAGCAGGCGGGCGCGGTGCAGCTGACGCGCCGCCTCGGGCCGGGACCTCGGCCGGGGCGACAGGCAGTCGCCGATCCAGGAGCGCCAGGCGTCGGGCAGGGTGGCGGGGAACGAGAGGGGCCGCTCCCCGGCCGCGTACTCCGCGGCGGCGACGTACCGGGCGCGTGCCGTGGGGGCGTTGAAGGGCAGATGGCCGGTGAGCAGCTGGCAGGCCGTCACGCCCAGCGCCCAGATGTCGGCCGAGGTCCGTACGGCGTAGCCGCGTTCGGTCAGCGGCTCGCCCCAGCGCTCCGGGGGCACGTGATCGACCGAACCGGCCGGGGGGAGGTAGCCGTGGGTCCCGTCGATCTCCGTGGCCAGGCCGAAGTCGGCGAGCCGGATCGAGCCGTCGGCCATGACGAGCACGTTGCTCGGCTTGAGGTCGCCGTGCAACCAGCCTTCGGCGTGCAGGTGCGCCAGCCCCTCGCAGATCTCGATGATCAGCCTTGGCGCGTCCGGAACGGGCGTGCCCGGCGTTCCGGCGCGGAGCAGGTCGGCCAGGGACCTCTCGGCGAGTTCCATGACGAGGACGCAGGCTCCGTCGAGGTCCGGGTCGTTCACATCGTCCACGACGAGTGTCTCCGTGACCCGGACGATGCGCGGGTGCTGGAGCGTGTGGTGCAGCCGGATCTCCCGCTGGGTCATGTCCCGCAGGTGGCGCAGCTGGCGGCGGGTGACGGTGCCGGTGGGGAGGAACTTCAACGCCACCGGCGCCGCGTCGCCGGTCACCGGCCGCCCCTCGTACACGCTGGCCCAGCTGCCGGAGGCGATGGGCCTGGTCACCTGCCAGTCGCCGACGCGGTACCCCGTCGGTACGCTGACCGCCCAGCCCTCTGTATCCACGTGGCGTCCCGCCTTCTCGACGTCACTTTGTCAGCGCCCAGTCAGTGCGAATGGTCAGCGCGCACCGCCATGCTAACCGCTGAGGATCTTCGAATTCGAGGAAACGTCAGGAACGCCGGGAACGCCGGGAACGCCCGCCGAGCCGCTCCCGCGCACGCTGTCTCCGATGCGGGCGCGCGGGCGGCGGCTTCGCCGTACGGTCACCGCTACGCCGCGGGCAGGTCCCGCGTGATCGCGTCAATCCGGCACAGCCGCCCGTCCGGGGCGAACCGCGCGAACAGGTAGACCTGCGTGATCACGACCTTGCCCTTCCGCAGGGTCGCGTGCAGGGTGTACCGGGCCGCGGCCCGGTTGCCGCTCAGCACCTTCTCGTGCACCTCGATGCGGAGGCCCTGCGCGTTCTTCCGCGCGGGCCGGACGTGTGCGACAAGGCGGTCGCGGTCGAGGGAGATCCCGTCGTTCTCGTAGACGAAGTCTGGCGTGTAGTAGCGATCGATCACCTCCCTCGGGTCCTCGTCCCCGAAGGCCAGCTCCTTCGGAAGAGAGGTAAGGAAAGCGGTGAAACGCTGCTCACGCGTCATATCAGAGTCGGGGGTCGAATCGGTTTCCGGGGTCATCTGGCTCCTTTTGGCGTCACGGGCGATCGGGGAAGACGGGGAGACCTACCGGTCCATGAGAACGCTCCCGGTTCTCGGCAATGCTCGCCGTCCGGGCGTTCCCGCGTCGTCGTACGGAGGGAGGCTCCGCGGCTCCTCTCCTCGGCGCGGGCGGCCGGGGTTGTACGCCGACCGGAGTAGCGGAGCTCTCCTCTCACCGTAGGAGGTGTCGGAGCAGCGACCTGGTCTACTGTGCGCGGGATGAGGATCGTTCACGGGTGGCGCTCGTACGCGCCGGACGTGGGGCTGGCGTGCGCCGTCGCCGGGGTGCAGGTGATCGGAGCACTGGCCGCACCGGCGTCCGGACCCCAGCCTCGCCCCGTGGACTACGTGGTGGTGCTGGTCGGTTCGCTGGCACTCGCCGCGTGTCGCAGGGCTCCTGTCGTCGCCCTGCTCGTCACCACGGCCTGCATGCTCGTCTACTCCCTGCGCACGGACCCCGGGCCCTCCGCGGCGTTCCCCGTACTGATCACGGTCTTCGGCGCGGCCAGGTCGGGGCATCGGACTCTGGCGGCGGCCGCGGGCATCGTTTATCTGGGCGGCATCCTCGCGGCCGGGGTGGCGTCCGCCGCCGGGCAGCCCGCGCAGCAGCAGTTCGTCGAGCGCACGGGCCTGCTGGTCGGCTGGTTCGTCGCAGCCGGGGTGGCGGGCACGGTGTCGCGGCATCGCCACGCCTACCTTCAGCAGGCCGAACAGCGCGCCGCCGAGGCCGAGCGGACCCGCGAGGAGGCGGCCTTGCGCCGGGCCGGGGAGGAGCGGCTGCGGATCGCCCGCGAACTCCACGACTCGCTCACCCACAGCATCTCCGTCATCAAGGTGCAGGCCGGCGTGGCCATCCATCTCGCCCGGAAGCGCGGGGAGGAGGTGCCCGCGACATTGCTGGCGATCCAGGAGGCCAGCGGCGAGGCGATGCGGGAGCTCCGCGCGACGCTGGAGGTGCTGCGCGACTCCGGCGACCAGCCGTCCGGCAGCGGGGTCGACCAGCTCGCCGACCTGGTGGAACGGGCCCGCTCCACCGGGTTGCCCGTCGCCGTCACGGTCGCCGGGCCGGTGCGTGCGCTCTCCTCCGAGGTCGATCGCGCCGCGTACCGGATCGTGCAGGAGGCCCTCACCAACGTCAGCCGGCATGCCGGAGCGGCGTCGGCCACGGTACGCGTCGACTATCTGCCGGATGGCGTGTTGGTCCAGGTCGACGATGACGGGCGGGCGGCACCCGGGACCTCTCCGGTATCGGGCGTCGGCCTGATCGGCATGCGCGAGCGGGTCGCCGCCCTCGGAGGCGTGCTGCGCGCCGGACCGCGCCCCGAAGGCGGGTTCACCGTACGCGCCGAGTTGCCCACGGAGGATCGGATGCTCAGCGTGGGGAGCGGGAAATCCGCTGATCACGCCGTGGATCACGAGGCGGGAGAATCATGATCCGCGTGCTGCTCGCCGACGACCAGACCCTCATCCGCGCGGGGTTTCGGGCCCTGCTGCAGGCCGAGGACGACATCGAGGTGGTCGCCGAGGCCGCCGACGGGGAACAGGCGGTCGCGCTGGCCGCACGGCACCTCCCGGACGTCGCCCTCGTCGACATCCAGATGCCGGTGATGGACGGCATCGAGGCCACCCGGCGGATCGCCGCCGACCCGGCGCTGGCCGGGGTCCATGTGGTGATCCTGACCAATTACGGGTTGGACGAGTACGTCGTCAACGCGCTGCGCGCGGGCGCGGCCGGATTCATGGTCAAGGACACCGAGCCCGGAGACCTCCTGCACGGAGTCCGGGTCGCCGCGCGCGGGGACGCGTTGCTCTCCCCCGCCATCACGCGCAGGCTGATCGGCGAGTTCGTCTCACGCCGTCCGGAGTCCGCCCCCAGGGAACTGGACGTCCTCACCAATCGCGAGCGTGAGGTGGTCGCGCTGGTCGCCCGCGGCATGTCCAACGACGAGATCGCCGCCCATATGGTGATCAGTCCGACGACCGCGAAGACCCATGTCAGCCGCGCGATGATCAAACTGCACGCGCGCGACCGCGCCCAGCTCGTCGTCCTCGCCTACGAGTCCGGCCTGGTCACCCCCCGTTCCTGAGAGCCTTGGCGGACCGGCAGGGTGGTCGGGGTCAGGTCGGGAGCCGGGGGACGGCGGCGACGAGGTCCCGCGTGTACGGGTGCCGGGGCAGGAAGAAGACGTCGTCCACGTCGCCCTCCTCCACGGCGCGCCCGTCCTTCATGACCAGCACCCGGTCGCTGATGTGGTGGACGACCCCGAGATCGTGGGAGACGAACAGCAGGGCGGTGCCGTCCTCCGCCTGGATCTCGGCCAGCAGGTCCAGGACCTGGGCCTGGATCGACACGTCGAGCGCCGAGACCGGCTCGTCGCAGACGAGGACGTCGGGCCGGGGGCCGAGCGCCCTGGCGATGGCGACCCGCTGGCGCTGGCCGCCGGACAGCTCCCGGGGATGGCGGGCGGCGAGGCCGGGGGCCAGGCCGACGCGTTCCAAAAGCTCCAGGGCGCGGGCCCGGCGCTCTCGCCGGGGAAGGCCGTGCAGCGGTTCGGCGACCAGGCGGCCGACGGTGTGGCGGGGGTCGAACGACTCCAGCGCGTTCTGCGAGATCAGCTGGATCGCCGGACGCCGGGGGCGGCGCCGCCGTTCGCGGACGCCGCTCCAGCGCCGGCCGTGCAGGCGCACCTCGCCCGATCCGGGGTCGAGCAGGCCGAGGGCGAGCCGGGCCAGTGTCGTCTTGCCCGATCCCGACTCCCCCACGACGCCGAGGGTCTCGCCCCGGTGGAGGGTGAAGGAGACGCCGTCCACCGCGCGGCGGGAGCCGTACGAGAGGGACAGGTCCGTCGCGGCGAGGACCTCCGGCGCGTGGCCCGGCGTCCGCTCGGGCAGCGGCACGGCCGGGGCGGACAGCCGGGTGCCCCTGGACGAGGCCGAGGGCACGGCCGCCAGCAGGGACCGGGTGTACTCGTGGCCGGGCGACGACAGCACACGCTCGGTGTGCCCCTCCTCGACGACGAGCCCGTCCTTCATGACGAGGACGCGGTCGGCGAGCGACGCGACCACGGCCAGGTCGTGGCTGATCAGCAGCACCGCCGTGCCCGCGGCCTTGCGGTCGGCGAGCAGCCGGAGGATCTGCGCCTGCACGGTGACGTCGAGCGCGGTGGTCGGCTCGTCCGCGATGATCAGTTCGGGGTCGGCCGCGACGGCCGAGGCGATCAGCGCGCGCTGCCGCAGCCCCCCGGAGAGCTCATGCGGGTACTGCCCGGCCCGGATCTCGGGATCGGGGATCCCCACGGTGGCGAGGAGTTCGAGAACCCGGGCCTTACGGCCGGGCCGGGGCACGACGTCGTGGACGGCGAGCACCTCGGCGATCTCGTCCCCGACGGTGCGCAGCGGATCGAGCGAGACGAGCGCGTCCTGCAGGACCAGCCCGGCGAACCGTCCGCGGAGCCGCCGCCAGTCACGCGGGCCGAAGCCCAGCGCGTCCCGGCCCGCCATCGTGAAACGGGACGCCCGCACCACCGCCCCCTGCCCGGCCAGCCCGAGCAGGGAGCGCGCGGTCACGCTCTTGCCCGAGCCGGACTCGCCGACGACGGCCACGCACTCCCCCGGGGCGACGGACAGCGACACACCGCGTACGGCCTCCACTCCGGCGGAGGGGAAGGAGACGCGCAGCTCCTCGACGGCCACCAGCGGTTCGCTCGCCACGCGTACCGCCGTCCGGACGCTCACCGGCTCCGTCATGGGGTCCTCCCCTCGAAGCGGCGCTGCAGGCGCCGGCCGATCACGGTCAGGCAGACGACGGTCAACGTGATCGCCATGCCGGGGAACAGCGCCTCCCACCAGGCGACCCGGAGATAGTTGCGGGCCTCGGAGAGCATCGCGCCCCATTCGGCGGCGGGCGGCTGCGGTCCCATGCCGAGGAAGCTGAGGCCGGAGGCGGCGATGACGCCCTGCCCGAGCCCGATGGTGGCGAGCACGGGGATCGGGCCGAGCACGTTCGGCAGCACGTGGCGCGCGGTGATCGCGGCGTGGGGCAGCCCCGAGGTCACCGCCTGCTCGACGTATCCGGCCCGCCGTACGACGAAGGTCTGGGCCCGGATCACGCGAGCGTAGTTCGGGATCTGGGCGATGCCGATCGCCAGGATCACGTTTCCGGTCCCGGGGCCGGTGATCGCGATGACGAGCAGGGCGAGCAGCAGTTCGGGGAAGGTGGACAGCACGTCGAAGGAGCGGGCCAGCGCCTCGTCCACCCACCGGTGTGACAGTCCGGCGGCCAGCCCGAGCAGCACGCCCGCGGTCACGGCGAGGCCGGTGGCCAGGACCCCGATGCTGAGCGAGTGCCGCGCGCCGTACACGATCCGGGCGAGCACGTCCCGGCCCAGGTGGTCGGTGCCGAGCCAGTGCTCCGGGCCGGGCGGCGCCAGGGCGCGCAGCGGATCGGCCGCGAGCGGGTCCACGTCCGTGACCAGGCCGGGTGCGACGACGGCGACGGCGAGCAGGGTGAGGAAGAGTCCGGCGAGGACCGCCCCGGGGTGCGGCCGGTAGGGCCCGCGGGTCACGGCGGCGGCGACCGCGGCGGTGGTCATCGCACGCTCCTCAGCCGGGGGTCGATGAGCCGGTAGGCGAGGTCGAGCAGGGTGCTGACCGCGACGTAGACGACTGCGGAGAGGATGACGACGGCCATGACGACAGGCATGTCCTTCCCGGTGACGGCCAGCATCGTCACCTGGCCGAGGCCGGGGCGGCCGAAGAGCGCCTCGATGATGACGGCCCCGCCGAGCAGCACGCCGGTGAACCAGCCGACGAGCGTCACCGCGGGGAGCAGCGCGTGGCGGAGGGCGTGCCTGGCGACGAGCGCCCGCTCGGTGAGCCCGCGCGACCGCGCGGTGAGGGCGAAGGGCTGTTCCAGCGCGCGCTCCAGTCCTTCGCGGAGCACCTGGCCGAGCACTCCGGCGATGGGGAGGCCGAGGGCCAGGGCCGGGAGGACGAGCGCCGTCGGATCCCCCGCGCCGGAGACGGGGAACCAGCCGAGCGTGAACGAGAAGACGGTGAGCAGCAGGATGCCGATCACGAACGGCGGGACCGACACCGACACCAGTTCCGCCGCCGAGGCCGCACGGCGCAGCCGGCGCGCCCTGCCCGCCGTCGCCAGTGCGACGGCGACGGCGAGCAGGACGCCGGTCGCGGCCGCGGCGAGGGTGAGCCGCACGGTCGGGCCCACCTGGGTGGCGAGGATGTCGCCGACTCCCCGCTGGAGCTGGTAGGAACGGCCGAGGTCGCCGTGGAGGAGGCGGCCCAGATAGCCGAGGTACTGGACGATCTCGGGCCGGTCGAGCCCCCATTCGCGGATGATCTGCGCCCGGATCCCGGGGGTGTCGGCCCCCTCCCCGATCAGGATGTCCACGGTGTCACCGGGGGCCAGCCGCAGCGCGCCGTAGGCGGCGGTCGCGGCCGCCCACAGGACCGCCAGCCCGGAGCCCGCCCGGCGCGCCACCGGTCCGAGCCACCGGAGCGCCGGGCCGAACCGGCGGGCCGCCGGGCCGGGCGGGGGCGGCGCCACCGGCCCGGCCGCGGCCTCCGGCGTCCGGGTGGCGGTCATGTGCCGACCCGGACGTCGTACGCGCTGCGCGGGGTGCCCGCCACGGGGTCGAAGCCGAGCCCCTGCACGGTCGCGCGCGCGGCGATCTGGTCGGCGGGGACGTAGATCGGGAAGACGATCGCGTGGTCGGACACCACCGCCCGCTGGACCTGGCCGTAGAGCTTCTTCCTCTCCGCGGTGTCGGAGCTGGCCGACGCCCGCGCGAGCAGCTTCTCCGTCTCGGGATCGTGGAAGCGGGTGCGGTTGATGGCCGCGCCCTCCGGAAGGATGAGGTTGAGCGCGGCTCCCACGTCGGAGTCGCCGCGCGAGTTCTCGAAGACCTCGTACTCGTTGTCGTCGAGCGCCTTCTGGGCGGTTCCCTGATCCACGATCTTGACCTGGAAGTCGATGCCGGCGGTCTGCTTCACCTGGGCCTGGATGGCCTGGGCGAGGATGTCGCGGCGGTCCCGCACGAACGGCGCGGAGGCCACGGTGCGCGCGGTGAGCCGCTTGCCGTCCTTGACCCGGTAGCCCTCCGCGTCCCGCGTGGTCCATCCGGCCGCGTCGAGGAGGGCGTTCGCCTTCGCCGCGTCTCCTCCGTAGGTCTTCTCCAGGGACGGGTCGTAGAACGGGCTGGTCCGGGCGACGACGCTCCACGCCCGCGTCGCGGTCCCCCGGTAGACGGAGGCGAGGACCGTGTCGAGGTCGACGGCCTCCCGGAAGGCCCGCCGTACCCGCTCGTCGTCGAACGGCGGCCGCGAGGCGTTGAAGTAGTACGAGAACGACGTGCCGGAGTTGAGCGCGGACTGGAAGGTGAGGCCCGGATCCGCCTTGACCAGGGCGACCTCGGTGGCCGGGACGCCCTCGATCACCTGCACCTGCCCGGAGGTGAGCGCCCCGACGCGTACGGCCGCCTCGGAGAGGAAACGGTAGGTCACCTCGGACAGGTACGCGGGCCCCTGGTGGGCGGCTCCTTCCGGCGCCCAGTGGTAGGCGGGGTTGCGCCGGTAGTGCACTTCCTGCCCCTGGACGTACCGGTCGAGGATGAACGGTCCGGTGCCGACCACGTCGGCACCGCCCGCCTTGAGGTCCTTGGCGGATTTCAGGGACTTCGGGGACACCTGCCCGCCGAGGGGCGAGGAGAGGAAGTCGAGGAACAACCCGTCCGGCTCCTTCAGGGTGATCTTCAATGTGGTCGGGGACACCACCTCCGCCAGGTCGAACGCGTGCAACTGGATCGCGGCCACCGCCGGGTTGTATCCGGGCACCAGGAACTGGTCGAGGTTGGCCTTCACCGCCGCCGCGTCGAACCTCGTCCCGTCGTGGAAGGTCACGTCGTCCCGCAGCTCGAAGGTGTACGTCAGCCGGTCGGCGGAGATCTTCCACGACTTCGCCAGCCAGGGGACGAACCCGCCGTCCGCGCCCCGGGCCACCAGCGCGTCGAACTGGTTGAACACCAGCAGCCTGGCCTTGTTCTGCGCCCACAGCTGGGGGTTGAAGGTGATCGGCTGCGTCTCGATCGCCCAGGTCAGCGAGCCGCCGCCGGACGCCTTCCCGGACACCTCGCCTGTGGTCCCCTCCGAGGAGCCGCACGCGGTCAGGGCGATGAGCAATATCAGAGAAAGTCCGCTTCTGGTCAGCTTCACTGGTACGCCTCCTGGTCTTTCCGCCGGGACATGGCCCCGCCGCTCCGTACGGCGCCTATTCGGCGCCGGCTCAACGCCCGTTCAGCGCCTGCCCGGCGCCACGCCGACGCCGCCGCCCGCGGGCCAGGGTCACCCGTTCTCCCACGCGGCGGCGAGCAGTTCGTACGAGCGCACCCGGTCGGCGTGCCCGTGGGTGATCGTGGTGACGAGGACCTCGTCGGCTCCGGTCGCCCGCCGGAGCACCCGCAGTCCCGCGACGACGGTCTCCGGCGAGCCGACGAACTGGGTCTCGACCCGGTCCGCGACCAGCGCCCTGTCCCACGCGGTCCAGGGGAAGGCGTCGGCCTCGGCCGGAGTGGGGTACGGCGGGGCGCCCTTGGCGGTGCGGATGCGATGCACCCACAGCGCGTACGGCTTGGCCAGCTCGCGTGCCGTCGCGTCGTCCGGCGCGACGACCGCGTCCGCGGAGACGAGCACGTACGGCTCGGCCAGCACCTGCGACGGCGTGAACGCGTCCCGGTACGCCTCCACCGCCTCCAGCACCGTGGCCGGGCTGACGTGGTAGTTCGCGGCGAACGGCAGGCCCAGCTTCCCCGCGAGCCGGGCGCTCTGCCCGGCGCTGCTGCCGAGGATCCACAGCGCCAGGTCTGCTCCCTCGCCGGGTACGGCGTGCGCGGTCAGACCGTCGGCGGAGCGGTAGGTCCCGCGAAGGAACGCGATGATGTCGTCCACCTGCTCGGCGAAGTCGGGGGTCGACGCGCCGGGCTGCTGGAGCAGGGACTCCTGGAAGGCCAGCTCGGGTGAGCGGGCCAGTTCGGCGTAGGAGAACGGCGCCGGGATCAGCAGTCCGTCGACGGTGCGCCACCCGGCCGGTCCCCGGTCGGCCGGCTGATCGGGGCCGGACGTGGACGCGGATCCGGTCTCGGTTGCGGACTCGGCCCTGGACGCGGATCCGGACTCGGGTGCGGACTCGGGTGCGGACTCGGCCGTGGTCACGGACTCGGCTGTGGAGGCGGAGTCGCGGCCGGACGCGGACTCGGCTGTGGAGGCGGAGTCGCGGCCGGACGCGGACTCGCGGGCGGCGAACTCCTCACGGCGGCGGCCGGACCGGCCGATGCCGAGGTCGATCCTCCCGGGGTGCAGCGCGTCGACGAGGCCGAACTGCTCGACCACGGCCGCCGGCGTCTGGTGCCCGAGCAGCACCGCGCCGGAACCGACCCTGATCCGGCGCGTCGCGGCGGCGATCAGGCCGACGAGCACGGCGGGTGCCGAGCCGGCCACCCCCGTGGCGAAGTGGTGCTCGGCCACCCAGAACCGGCGGTAGCCGAGTTCCTCGGCCCGGCGGGCGAGGTCGACGGTGTTGCGCAGCGCGTCGGCGACGCCGCCTCCGGAGGGAACCGGCGACAGGTCGAGGATGGAGAGCGGAACGGTCATGACAGCCTCCCGGGGAAGGGTCTGCTGGGGATCTCCTTGCGCAGCACCGGGGCGATCTCCGCCTGGAACAGCTCAAGCGAGGCCCGGTGCCGTGCGGGAGGCAGGCCGTCGGCGTCGGCCTGCACATGCATCACCTCATGACCGAACCGATCGTGGTAGCGGTGAACTTTGTCGATGATCTGCTGCGGGCTGCCGACCAGGAGGGAACCGCGCTCGATCGCGTCCTCCAGCGAGTGGAACACCGGGGGGACGCCGTGCCTCCTGAACGTCTCCTGGCGCGCGGCGAAGATCGGCCGGTAGGTCTCGATCGCCTCCTGCGAGGTCCGCGCGACGTGGAGCCCGGCGGTCCCCGCGCCGACCAGGGCGTCGGCGGGGTCGTGCCCGTAGTGCGCCCAGCGTTCCCGGTAGTGGTCGATCAGCTCGCCGTACGGGTCGATGGGATTGGTGACGTTCGCGGAGAACAGCGGGTCGCCGTACCTCGCGGCGAGGTCGACGGACTCCTTGCTGGTGGCGCTGCCGTGCCAGACGCGGACCGGCCGCTGGAGCGGGCGCGGCCAGGTTTCCGCGTCGGTCAGCGACGGCCTGAACCGCCCGTCCCAGGTGACCCTGTCCTCGCGCCAGAGCCGTCGGAACAGCTCGTATCCTTCGCGGTTGCGCTCCCACTGGTCCTCGGGGGTGACGTGGAAGAGCTGCGCCTGCGCGGTCCCGTTGCCCTTGCCGATGATCAGTTCCAGGCGCCCGCCGGAGAGGTGGTCGAGCGTGGCGTAGTCCTCGTACGCCCGGACCGGGTCGAGCAGGCTGAGCGTGGTGACGGCGGTGAACAGCCGGATCTCGGACGTCTTCGCGGCGATGTGGCTGAGCACCACCGGCGGCGACGAGGAGATGAAGGGACGCTCGTGCCGCTCGCCCACGCCGAAGCCGTCGAACCCGAGTTCCTCGGCGAGCACGGCGTTGTCGACCACCTCGCGGAACCGTTCCGTGGTGGACGTGCCGGAGCCGGCGGACGCGCCGGACCTGGTGGACGTGGTCGGACCGGACGCTGCGGAGCCGGCGGTGTCGTGCACGATCAGCGTGATGGCCAGGAACTTCACGACGTGGTCGCCTCCTCGTAGCGGCTCACGGGGCGGGGCAGGCCGAGCAGCCCGCGCAGGGTGCCCGCCTCGTACGCGGCGCGGAAGGCACCCCGCCCGCGCAGCACGGCGGTCACCTCGCGGGTGATCCGCTCCAGGTCGTACGGCACCGCCGCCGGGCGCAGCCGGTATCCCTGGATCCCGGCCCGCTGCCAGTCGAGGAGCAGGTCGGCCAGTTCGCCCGCGCTACCGGTGAAGATCGCGGCATCGGAGGTGAGCTCGGCTCCGGCGAGCTCGTCGAGCCGTGCCCCGCGCTCGGCCGCCTCGGCCGCGTCGGCGCCGAGGATGACGACGAGATCGGCGAAGATCTTCAGTGGCGCCCCGTCCCGGGGAATGGCTCGCACCTCCTCGACGATCCGCCGCGCCTCCTCGCGGTCGTGCGGGGTCACGTAGACGACGTCGGCCGACCGCGCCGCGAACTCGTACGGCACCCGCGCGTGGGCGAGCGCGGTGACGACCGGCTGCCCCTGCGGGGAGCGCGGCGTGATCGAGGGGCCCTTGACGGTGAACCAGCGCCCGGAGAAGTCGATGTAGTGCAGCCGGTCCCGGTCGACGAACCGGCCGGTGGCCACATCGCGGATCTCGGCGTCGTCCTCCCAGCTGTCCCAGAGCCGGCGGGCCACCTCCACCGCGTCGGCGGCCTCCTCGAAGAGGTCCCCGACGTGGCGATCGTCCAGGTGCTCCGGATCGAGCACGGGGAAGTCCCTGCGCCCGAAGTGCGCGGCCTCGGCCCGCCGGCCGGAGACCTGCGCCCGCCAGCCGGCCCGGCCGCCGCTCACGTGGTCGAGAGTGGCGATGCCGATCGCCACGTGGAACGGCTCGGTGTGGGTCGTGGTGGCCGTCGGGACGATCCCGATCCGCGACGTGAGCGGTGCGACCCGCGCGGCGAGAAGCACCGCGTCGAACCGGCCGCGTACTTGGTCGGTCCGGCCGTCCGGGCCGTCGGGCGCGGTGGACTGCGGGCCGAGCGCGTCCTCGATGGTGACGAAGTCGAGCAGCCCGCGCTCCGCCTCCGTCACCAGGGCGGCCCAGTGGCGCGCGCTGAACAGGTCGCGGGGCCGCGCGCCTTCCTCACGCCATGCCGCCGGGTGCCAGCCGGCCCCGTCGAGCGCGACGGCGAGGTGCAGGGGCGTCGTCATGACTCTCCTCCCGGTACGGCCGCGGGTACTGCCGTGGGCACTGCCGGGGGCACCGCCGTGGGCACGGCTTCCGGCACGAGGCGGGGTGCGTCGCCCGGTGTGGCGGCTGGTACGGCCTCCGGTGAGGACCCGGGCACGGCGAGTCCCAGGTGATCGCGGAGCGTGGTGCCCTCGTAGGCGGCGCGGAACACGCCGCGTTCCTGCAGCAGCGGCACGACCCTGTCGACGAAGTCGTCCAGCCCGCCCGGGGTGAGGTGCGGGACGAGGATGAAGCCGTCGGCGGCGTCCGCCTGGACGAACTCGTCGATCCGCCGGGCCACCGTCGCGGGCGATCCGACGAACGACTGGCGGCCGGTCATCTCGATGACGAGCTGCCGGATCGTCAGGTTCTTCTCCTCGGCCACGGCCCGCCATTTGGCGGCGACCGCGGCCCGGTCGGCGACCTGGACCCGCCCCTGCGAGACGCCGCCCTCCTGTTCGGGTTCGACGTCGGGCAACGGCCCGTCGGGGTCGTACGCCGACATGTCCCTGCCCCAGATCTGTTCCAGGAAGGCGATCGCCGTCTGGGGGCTCACCTGCAGGCGGCGGATCTCGGCGGCGTGCTCGGCGGCCTCCTCATCGGTGTCGCCGAGCGCGAAGGTCGCCGCCGGCATGATCTTCAACTCGTGCCGCTCGCGCCCGTAGCGGGACAACCGGCGCTTGACGTCGGTGTAGAAGGCCCTGCCCTCCTCCAGCGTGCCGTGCCTGCTGAAGATGACGTCCGCGGTCGAGGCGGCGAACTCACGGCCCTCGTCGGAGTCCCCCGCCTGGATGATCACGGGGTGGCCCTGGGGAGCGCGCGGGACGTTGAAGTGTCCCTCGACGGTGAAGTGCGGCCCGTCGTGGCGGACGGCGCCGACGTCGCCGTGCCGTACGAAGTGGCCGCTCTCCTGGTCGGCGACGAGGTCGCCGGGCGCCCAGGAGTCCCACAACTCGCGTGACACCCGGACGAACTCGGCGGCCCGGGTGTAGCGGTCGGCCCGGTCGAGGTAGCCGCCGCGCCGGAAGTTCTCCCCGGTGAAGGCGTCGGAGCTGGTCACCACGTTCCACGCTGCCCGGCCCTCGCTCAGGTGGTCGAGCGTCGCCAGCCGCCTGGCCAGCTCGTACGGCTCGTTGAAGGTGGCGTTGACCGTACCGGCCAGCCCCAGGCGGCCGGTGACGGCGGCAAGCGCGGCCAGCACGGTGAGGCTCTCGGGGCGCCCCACCACGTCGAGATCGTGGATGCGTCCCTTGAGCTCGCGCAGCCGCAGCCCTTCCGCGAGGAAGAAGAAGTCGAATCTGCCGCGCTCCGCCGTACGGGCCAGGTGGACGAAGGAGGCGAAGTCGATCTGGCTGCCCGAGCGGGGGTCCGCCCAGACCGTGGTGTTGTTCACGCCGGGGAAGTGCGCCGCCAGGTGGACCCGCTTGCGTGGCAGTGCATCGGTGGAAGTGGTCACATGGGTTCCTCTCCGCAAATGCCTAGTAAAAAAGTAGGAAATAAGGGGAAAGGTGTCAAGGGTCGGAAATCAGGCGGTTCATGACCTCTCAGAAGATCGCCTGACCCCGTCGGAAGGCCGACCGGCGGGAACGGCGGGCCGGGACAGCACAGGCCGCGGACACGACCGGCACGCACGCGGCGGTGCCGTCGATCAAGCCGGTGTCCGGTCGCTCCGGTCGGTCTGGTCGGTCTGGTCGCTTCAGTCGGTCTGATCGGTCGTCATCCGGACTCCGGCGGAAAGGACCGGCGCACGGCGTACGGCAGCACTGCAAGAGCACGAGCGCATGAGAGCACGAGAACGCGGCGTGACGGCCGGGCGCCGAATCCGGGCCCGTCGCCGAACCACCGCCGTCCGGGGGACGGCACCCGATCAGACGTCGAGGCTCAGAGGGACCGAACGGTAGGTGCGCCAGATCGTCACGTCGTACCCGATGGCGAGAGCGGCACCGAGCAGCAGGGGCGCACCCACGAGGCCGAGCGGCCCGGTGAGCAGCGCGGTGGCGACGACGGGGCTCACGGAGACGGCGACGCTGCGGGCGATGCCGGCCATGCTGGCCGCCGCCGTGCGCTCGCTCGGTCGCACGATGGCCGCCGTGAACGCCTGGCGCGCCGGTACGTCGATCTTCGACAGGGTCTGGCGCAGCAGGAGCAGGGTGATCGCGCTGCCCAGATCGGGGGCGAAGGCGACACAGGCGAGGATCAGGTTGGACACGAAGTGCGGCACCAGCATCGCGGCGAGCAGTCCACGGCGCGCGGCCAGCAGGGGCGCGGCGAGCTGGGCGAGGGCGGGCAGCAGGTTCGCGGCGAAGAAGACCAGTCCGAGTTGCGTCGTGGTGGCGCCGAAGCGGTGCGCGAACCACCAGGCGAGCACCGCCTGTACCACCAAGCCCCCCGCGAAGGCGTCGACGGCGAACAGCCCCACAAGACGGCGTACCTGACGCGGCAGCCGCGGCATCGCCGCCGGGGCGGTCCCCGCACGGGAGGCAGCGGGGGTCCCGCCTGCGGAGACGGGCACCGCGGCGGCTCCGGCAACCGGCTCGACCTGAGTGGTAGGCGCGGCGGCTCCGGGAACCGGCTCGACCTGGGTGGCGGGCCGGGCTTCGGAGAGGCTGGAGG
>NZ_JADDIL010000046.1:0-75017 GCF_020826795.1 Microtetraspora sp. AC03309
CCCGCCGCACCCCCACGACTGATACGCCCACCCCCTGACTCGGATCGCGCCGGCTTCGTCCGGCGAAGCAGGAGGCGCTCGGAGTGCGAGGTCGAACGCGTGCGACGCCGTGGACGACGGAGACACCCAATCGGACGAAAAGCCACGAAGTATGCTCGGCAACGGCTGATCGCACACAACGATGGGAGAGGGCATGCCGGAAAGCGCCGGGTTCACAGAGTTGGTGGAGATCACTTCGGAGGCCGAGCTCCGCGAGCTGCTGGGCGATCCGATGCCGAGGGCGGTCACCAAGGAGCGTGTGTCACTGCACGAACGGGACCGGGAGTGGCTGGCCGCCTCGCCGTTCTGCCTGATCGCCACCGCCGGCGCGGACGGGACCTGCGACGTCTCCCCGAAGGGCGACCCGGCGGGGTTCACCCTCGTCCTGGACGACACCACGATCGCGATCCCGGAACGGCCGGGAAACCGCAGGGCGGACGGCTTCCTCAACGTGCTGGCCAACCCGCACGTCGGCCTCATCTACCTGGTGCCGGGCCGTACGGAGACACTGCGGATCAACGGCAGGGCCCGGCTGGTACGCGAGGCGCCGTTCTTCGACCAGATGATCGTCAAGGAGCACCGGCCGCAGCTGGCCCTCATCGTCGAGATCGAGCAGATCTTCTTCCACTGCGCGAAGGCGTTCCTCCGCTCGTCGTTGTGGAAGCCGGAGACGTGGAATCCAGACGTGCTGCCGTCGCACGCGCGGATCGTCAAGAGCGTCCAGCAGACGGAGGAGACGCTGGAGGAGCTGGAGCAGTACTACGGGCCCGGATACGCCACCCGCCTCTACCAGCCGGGTACCCGCCACACTCGTTGACCGCGGGAGGCCGGCCCGTACGGAGGAGCCGTCGGCGCACCAAGGTTGTCCGGCCCCGGGCTTATTGGCTGGACAGCCTGAACGCGCCCATGAAGGATGCGACGCATGACACGCACCGACATGCCCTCGTCCTTCGATGAGCGCACCATGCTGACGACCTTCCTCGACTACGCCCGTGCCACCGTTCACGCCAAGTGTGAGGGGCTCTCGGACGAGAACGCCGCCAGTGCTCCCCTCCCGGGCTCGCCGCTCATGACGATCTCCGGGTTGGTCAGCCATCTGCGCTGGGTGGAGTACTCCTGGATACAGGTCGTTCTCCTCGGCGAGGAGGACGAGGGCCCGTGGACGCGCGAGGACCCCGACCGCGAGATGCGGATCGGCCCGGACTTCCCGATCGCCCAGCTGCTGGCGGAGTACGAGGCCCAGTGCGCCCGTTACCGCGAACTGGTGGCGTCCATGGAGCTGGACACCCTGGCGAAGCGCCCGGTCCGGGACGGCAAGCACGTCGAACTGCGCTGGATCATCATGCATCTGATCGAGGAGACCGCCCGGCACAACGGGCACATCGACATCCTCAGGGAGATGGCCGACGGCGTCACCGGCGACTGACCCCGTCCCAATGCGTGCTCACGCGCTGACGGTCACTTCTCCGGGGTGGAGAAGCGCGAGCGGATGCCGGTGACGCGGCGCAGGATGTCCCACCAGAAGGGCGCGCCGAACAGCAGCGCGATCAGGGTGATGAGATAGCCGGGCCAGTGGGCCGGGGACGACACCCGGCTCCACCAGTCGCCGCCGCGCCACGTCCAGGCCGGTCCGGCGTCGGCGCTCATGTCGACCGCGACCGGCGCGTGCGTGAAGATCTGCACGAACGCCGGCGTGCTGAGCACCTCGGTCACGCAGGAGTACGTGTCCTGGCCCGCCTCGCACCGCTCCTTCAACGGTGCCAGCGCGTCGGGGCCCGACTGGGCGAACGCCGCCACCGAGCTGCGGTAGGCGCTGTCGTTCAGCAGCGACTTGCCGTACTCCAGGGCGTCCATGCCGAACAGGACCGTGACGGTGAGGCTGAGCACGGCGATCACCCAGCGGACGTACCTCCGGTAGAGAATCGTCAGCCGCTCCATCTCGCCGTCGAACCAGTCCTCGACACCCTTGCGGAACGCGTCGACGTCGTGGGACGCCCGGTCCCATACGGCCTTGAGCGGCCGGTAGAGCGGACTCTTGAGCGTGTCGAGGTCCCGCATCATCCGCTCGACGCCGCCCATGTCGGTGGCGATCTCCATCATCGCCACGGCGAAGCGGGAGGGAGGGATCTGGGCGATGTTCGTCCTGCCCCGCGTCGAATGGTCGATCTCCTGCAGCCGCTCGTGGAGGAGCTCGGCCAGGGACTTGCCCTCCCCCGCCGGAACCACCGGCTGAGTCCCTGAATCAGTCCCTTCCGGAACTCCCGCCTGTGCCCCCGCCTGAGCCGGGTCGGCGGACGAGGAGGGGGATGGGGATGGGGATGGTCCGGTCTCCTCCGGGTCCGCCTGTCCCGGCCCGTGCGCCGGGTCGGCGAGCCCGACGCCGGCGATGTCCGGTGTCGCGATCCCCTGCGTCGAGAGGACGGCGAGGCCCGACAGGCCGTGGGCCGGTGCCGCCGTCAGATCCCCCGTCTTGTCCGCCGTCAGATCCGCCGTCAGATCCGCCGTCATGCCGGCCGTCATGTCGGCGGCGACGGCCTCGGCGGCGACCGTGCCGGGAGCGGGCGCGAGCGGCGGGCTCTCCACCGGTGCGGGCTGGGCGCTGAAGGCCGGTCGCGGATCCCGGCCGAACGGCAGCATGGCGAACACCCCGAGCACGGTCGCGGGCAGCCTGGACCGCCCCGTGCCGGACTGCGGGAGCAGGTCGGCCAGGCGGTTCCGCAGCCAGCGCCCGACGCCCTTGAACCGGTCGAGCGCGCGCATCAGGCACCGGAGCACCGCCGGAACCTTGCCTGCGACCTCCGCGCCGTCGAGCGTGTCGCGCAGGTACGCCCACAGGAACTTGCTACGGATGCCGAGCAGCCGGACGATGCCCTCGTTCAGGCCGCTGACCAGCAGCGACAACAACAGGAAGGCGAGCACCAGGCCGAGGGCGAGGTCGGTGTAATACGAGATCACAGAGATCACCGGGAATCTACAGCGCGGAGGCCTTCAGGCCGGGGGGGGAACACGGAACGGTCGTGTACGTCGATCTCTTCACGAAGGGGAGGACGCCAACCGGACTGTTGATACACCCGCGTGTCGTCGGGGCGCAACGGACTCGGCACATCACGGCACGCGTCACCGCCGCACCAGAAAGATCACGCGGTCCGGCCCTGACGATCAGTCCTCGTAGAACACGCGCTCCGCGACCGCCCTCGCCCGGCGGGTGACGCGGCGGTAGTCCTCGATGAAGTCCTCGGAACCGTCCGGCGGGTAGCCGAGCGCCCGCGCGATCAGCGCCCGCTCCTTGACGGCCGTGGGGATCATGTCCCCGGCGCGGCCCCTGACGAGCATGATGGCGTCCCTGATCCGGGAGACGAACCGCCAGGCCCGGTCGAGGGCGGCCTCGTCCTCGCTCGACAGCAGTCCCTCCGCCACGGCGGCACGCAGCGCGTCGAGCGTCCGCGTCGTACGCAGCGCGGGTACGGCTCCCGCGTGGCGGAGCTGGATGAGCTGGGCCACCCACTCCACGTCGGAGAGCCCGCCCCTGCCCAGCTTGGTGTGCAGGGCGGGGTCGGCGCCGCGCGGCAGCCGTTCGGCCTCCATCCGGGCCTTCAGCTTGCGGATCTCCCGTACCGCGTCGGCCGGGATGCCCTCGGCGGGGTACCGTACCGGGTCGATCATGTCGATGAACTCGGCGCCGAGCGCGGCGTCCCCGGCACAGAACCGGGCCCGCAGCAGCGCCTGGGCCTCCCAGTGGGACGACCAGCGGTCGTAGTACGCCTTGTAGGACGCGATCGTCCTGACCAGCGGCCCCTGCCTTCCCTCGGGACGCAGCCCGGCGTCCACCAGCAGCGGCGGATCGGGGGCCTGCAGGGCGAGCAGCCTGCGCAGCTCCTCGGCGACGGCGTGGGCCGCGTCCGTCGCCTCCCGGTCGGCGGCTCCCGGCAGCGGCGCGTGCACGAACATCACGTCGGCGTCGCTCGCGTACGAGCTCTCCATGCCGCCCAGCCGGCCCATCGCGATCACGGCGATCCTGGTCGGGGGCACCTCCCGCCGCTCGACGCTCACCTTGTTGATCGCGGCGTCGAGCGCGGCCTGGATGGTCACGTCGTTCAGCGCGGAGAGCGCCTGCCCCACCTGCTCGATGTCGAGCAGTGCGGACAGATCCGCGCACGCCGTACGGAGCAGTTCCCTGCGGCGCAGCGCGCGGACCGCGGCGACGGCGGTCTCCGCCTCCTCGCCGTGCCTGTCCACCGCCGCGGCGGCCTCGCCCGCCAGGGCCGCTGCGGGCCGTACGGCGAGCTCGGCGTCGGAGCCGAGGATCGCGACGGCGTCGGGCGCGTGCAACAGCAGCCCGGTCACGTAGCGGCTGGTCCCGAGCAGCCGGGCGAGCCGCTCGGCGACGGCGGTCTCGTCGCGCAGCAACCGCAGGTACCACGGGGTGGCCCCGAGCTTGTCACTGATCTGCCGGAACCCGAGGAGGCCCGCGTCCGGATCCGGGGCGTCGGCGAACCAGCCGAGCATGACCGGCAGCAGGGTGCGCTGGATCGCGGCCCGGCGGGACACTCCGCTGGTGAGGGCGGCGATGTGGCGCAGCGCGCCTTCGGCGTCCGTGTATCCGAGCGCTTCGAGCCGGGCCGTGGCCGCCGCGGTGGACAACCGCGTCTCGGTCTCGGGCAACCGCGCGACGGCCTGGAGGAGGGGCCGGTAGAACAGCTTCTCGTGCAGCCGCCGCGCCTCCAGCGCGTGCCGCTTCCACGTGGTCGTGAACTCTCCGACGGGATCGCTCGTCATCCCGAGCCCGCGCCCGATCCTGCGCAGGTCGGCGATCTCCGACGGCACGACGTGCGTACGGCGCAGCCGGTGGAGCTGGATCAGGTGCTCGACCTGGCGCAGGAAGGTGTACGCCTCCGCGAGCGCCTTGGCGTCCTCCCGCCCGACATATCCGCCTCTGGACAGGGCCGCGAGCGCGGACAGCGTGGCCCGGCGACGCAACAGCGGGTCGGATCGCCCGTGCACGAGCTGGAGGAGCTGGACCGCGAACTCGATGTCGCGCAGGCCGCCCGGCCCGAGCTTGATCTGGCGTTCGGCGTCGCCGGCTCTGACCTGGGCCTCCACCCGGCGGCGCATCGCCTGCACGTCCTCGACGAAGTTGTCCCTGGCCGCGGCCTGCCAGACCAGCTCGTTGACCGCCGCGACGTACTCCTGGCCGAGCTCCAGGTCTCCGGCGACCGGCCTCGCCTTGAGCAGCGCCTGGAACTCCCAGGTCTTGGCCCATCGGCGGTAGTACGTCAGGTGGCTGTCGAGCGTACGGACCAGCGGGCCCATCCTGCCCTCGGGACGCAAGCCCGCGTCGACCTCCCAGAGGGAGCCCTCGGGGGTGCTCTCCGAACAGGCCCGCATCATGGTCTGGGCCAGCCTGGTCGCGATCTGCAGCGCCTTCGTCTCGTCGGCGCCGTCCCCTGGCTCGGCCACGAAGATCACATCGACGTCGGAGATGTAGTTGAGCTCCCTCGCGCCGCACTTGCCCATCCCGATGACGGCGAGCCGCACGTCACCCGCGTCGGCGACCTCGGCGCGCGCGATGGTCAGGGCGGCGTCGAGCGCCGCGCCGGCCAGGTCGGACAGCTCGGCGGCGGTCTCCGCGAACGAGGACTCCCTCATCACGTCGCGTGCCGCGAGGTGGAGCAGCCTGCCCCGGTACGCCACGCGGAGCGCCTCGATCGCGGCCCGGTGGTCGTTCGGGAACGGGGAGACCGCGGCCGACAGTTCCTCCCGCAGTTCGCGGTCGGTGGGCCGGTCCGGGCTCTCGGGGGTGTTCTCCAGGAGCCGCAGGTGCTCCGGGTGCCGGACGACGTGGTCACCGAGGGCGGCGCTCAGGCCGAAGACGCGGAGCAGCCTTGCGCGCAGCGCCGGATCGGCCCGGAACGCGCCGAGGACGCTCGGGTCACGCTCGACCAGGCGGCTCAGCGACGTGAGCGCGAGATCGGGGTCGGCGGTCGCCATCAGGTCGTCGAGCAGGCCGAGGTCGCCGACCGCCTCCGGACCGAGCTCGTCCAGCAGCCGCTCGGCCCTGGCACCGTCGGCGAATCCGAGCCTGGCCAGGCGCCCCGCGGTGGTCTGCATCCGGGAGTCGGCGTTCACCGTGCCTTCTTCCAGCTCGACGTCGATCATCACATCGGCCATCGTGGACGGGCCTTCCCAGCAACGGTACACATGGCGGGAGAAGCCTCCTCGCTAAGATCGGCTCTGGCGCGCCGGACCGCGCGCCGCCCCCGGCGCACACGGTAACCCGTGGGCTTGTGCGCCGTCCTTAGCGGTTTCTCTGCGTAATCAGGCCATCACGCGCTTTGGGCGCGGGCCTCCCGCCTCACGGTGTTCCCGTGAGGCGCTCCCGCACCACCGCGGCGAAGCCCTCGGCCAGCGGGCGCCACGCCGCCTGGAGGTTCGCCTCGCCCTCCTTCACGCCGCGGTCCAGCTCCGCGACGTCCTGATCGGCCAGCTCACCCTCGGCGGTCCAGCTCATGAAGATCTCCGCCGTCGCCTCCGGGTGGAACTGCACCGCCCACGCGGATTCGCCGAGCCGGTACGCCTGGTTGGGGTAGCGCGATCCCGTCGCCAGCCGTACCGCGCCGGGGGGAACCTCGGTCATCGCGTCGTAGTGGTACTGCACGGCCTCCGGCTCCGGCATCGCCTCCGCGACCGGGCCGAACAGCCGGTCACCCGCCGCCTCGGGGAGCAGCTCGACGGAACAGAGCCCGATCTCCAGGCCGTCCGCTCCGCGCTCGACCGTGCCGCCGCACGCGATGGTCATGAGCTGCGCGCCGAGGCAGATGCCCAGCGTCGGGACGCCGCTCTCCACCGCTCCGACGATCAGGCGCCGGACGTCCGGCAGCCAGGCGCACCCGTCGTCGTCCCACGCCGACGGTGATCCGCCGAGCACGACCAGCCCGGCTCCGGGGTCCGTGGGGACGGCCTCTCCCCGGTGGGGCCGGACGATTTCGTATCCGATCCCCGCGTCCTCCAGCCAGCCCGCGAAGAATCCCAGGCCCGCGCCGACCTCATGCTCGATCACGACGACACGTTCGCTCATGCCGACGAGCATAAGGGGGAAGAAATTACACGTCTGTCACTGGACGTACCTTTTGTGGTGTCGCTGCCGTACAGTGCCGGGAACAGTGCCGGAAAGATCTTTCATTGCAGGAGGAGCCGATGCGGTTCGACGAGGTCGCGGTACCGGGTGGAAAGCTGCGGATCGCCACGTTCGGCGAGGGACCGCGCCAGATCATCGCGGCGCACGGCATCACCGCCTCTCTCATGGCCTGGCGCGCGGTGGGCGAGGCGCTCCCGGCCGGATGGTCGCTGGTCGCCGTCGACCTGCGCGGGCGCGGCCACAGCGCGGACGTCCCCGGCCCGTACGGCCTGCCGCGGCACGCGGAGGACCTGGACCTCGTCGCCGAGCACGTCGGCGCGGACGACACCGCGGTGCTCACCGGCCACTCGATGGGCGCGTACGTCGCCGCCCTGCACGGCGCGAGGCGTGACTACTCCAGGGTGGTCCTGATCGACGGCGGGCTTCCGCTGCCGATGCCGCCGGGGGCCGATCCGGACGCGGTGCTGGAACTCACACTCGGCCCCGCCATCGCGCGGTTGAGCCAGACCTATCCGAGCGTGGACGACTACATCGGCTTCTTCAAGGTCCACCCGGCGTTCGCCGGAGGCTGGTCTCCCCTCGTGGAGGAGTACGTACGGTACGACGCGACCGGCCCGTCCGACGCCGTCAGGTCCCGCGCCCAGGAGGACGCCGTACGGCAGGACGGCCGGTGGCTGCTGACCGGCGCGGAGGAGATCGGCGCGGCGCTGGAGAGCATCACGGTGCCGCTCAGCCTGCTGCGGGCGCCGCGCGGCCTGCTGAACCAGGACGTCGGGATGCTCCCCGACGATCTCGCCGCGCACTGGACCGGCCGGCTCCCCGGTCTCAAGGACGAGGTCGTCGAGGACTGCAACCACTACACGATCGTCTTCGACGACCGCTGCGTCCGTACCGTCGTGGACCGGCTGACCACCGGCTGACCACCGTTCGGGAGGACCGCCCTCGGGAAGGCCCGCCCGGGAAACGGACGGCGGCCCGTGGTCTCACCCGCTCTCGCGGGGACCACGGGCCGCCGGACGCTCGTCGGGCCGGATGCCACCGGCTCAGGCGCGCGGAACGATCCAGGTGGCCTTGGCGGCGGCGACCAGGGTGCCGTCCACCTCGTAGACCGCGCTCTCGCCGAAGAGCTTGCGCCCCTCGCGGCCCGAGACCCGGCCGACCACGGAGTACCTGCCGAGGGGGTAGACCCGGCGGTAGACCTGCGCGGTCAGGCGGCCGAGGAGGGCGGACTGGCCCGGCTGGGGGTGGTCGTCCGGCGACGCGTCCGGCCCGCCGAAGTGCGCCCAGAAGGTCACGCAGTCGAGGGCGGACCAGATGATCGAGTCGGGTACGACGCCGTCCTCGTCGGTCACGTTGACCGGGACCCGCCAGCCGGCGGCGACGGCGCCGGCCTCCGGGACCGGGCCGGGGAAGATGCGCAGGCCGTCGCCCGGCTCGCGCAGCCCGCAGGCGAAGCATCCGGCGATGGCGTGCCCGCGCAGACCGGCGAAGCCCGCCTCGGCCCGCGCGGCGTCGGTGAACGGCACGAACGGCGGCGGCGTCAGGTGCTCGGCGACCGGAATGGCCTCGGCGAGATGCCGCTCGGCGTCGCCGAGGGCGAGGGTGTTGCCCACGTGCGCGACACCGAGCTCCGTCTCCAGCGGCACCGGTCTATGGAGGGTGACCTCGACGGCCGAGTCATGACCCACGCCGGTCAGCAGACCGGACAGCGTTCCCGAGATCCAGCCGCCGTTGGCTGTTCCCTCGGGGCCCCGGAAGCGCTCCGGAACGGTCAGAACGGTCTGCAGCCCGGCAGCCGTCGTCATGCAACACCCTCCAACGCTACGTACCAATTACGGTCCATCCGCATCAGTCGTAACCAACTATCCGATTTTACGCTTCTCCGATTAAGAGAAGTTAAACAGACCCGGATGTCGGCCATGTTGGCCGTGCGTGACGGAACGATGACGCAACGGATCCCCCGCGCCGACCGGGTCGTGACGCGAGGTGACGACGCCGGCCGGCCGTCAGAGGATCGGGAGGTACCGTCCGAGTTCGAACTCGGTGACCTGGCGGCGGTACTCGCTCCACTCGCTCCGCTTGTTGCGGAGGAAGAAGTCGAAGACGTGCTCTCCCAGCGTCTCGGCCACGAGCTCGCTGTGCTCCATCACCGAGATCGCCTCGTCCAGCGACTGCGGCAGCGGCTGGATGCCGAGCGCCCTGCGCTCGCCGCTGGTCAGCGCCCAGACGTCGTCCTCCGCGCCGGGCGGCATGTCGTACCCCTGCTCGATGCCCTTGAGCCCGGCGGCGAGGATCACCGCGAAGGCGAGGTAGGGGTTGCACGAGGAGTCCAGCGACCGGAACTCGATGCGGGTCGACCCGCCCTTGTGCGGCTTGTACATCGGGACGCGGACCAGCGCGGACCGGTTGTTGTGGCCCCAGCAGATGTAGGAGGGCGCCTCGCCGCCAGCTCCGGCGATCGCCTCGGCGCCGCCCCACAGCCGCTTGTACGAGTTGACCCACTGGTTGCAGACCGCGGTGATCTCGGCGGCGTGCCTGAGAAGGCCGCCGATGAAGGACCGGCCGACCTTGGAGAGCTGGTAGTCGGCGCCCGGCTCGTAGAAGGCGTTCCTGTCGCCCTCGAACAGCGACATGTGGGTGTGCATGCCGGAGCCGGGGTACTCGGTGAAGGGCTTGGGCATGAAGGACGCCCAGACGCCCTGCTCCAGGGCGACCTCCTTCATCACCAGGCGGAAGGTCATGATGTTGTCGGCCGTCGTCAGCGCGTCGGCGTACCGCAGGTCGATCTCCTGCTGGCCGGGAGCCCCCTCGTGGTGGCTGTACTCCACCGAGATGCCCATCGACTCCAGCATCATGATCGCGTTGCGGCGGAAGTCGTGGCCCGCGCTGTGCGGCGTGTGGTCGAAGTAGCCGCCCTCGTCCACCGGCATGGGCCGCTCCCCGCGCTCGGGCCGGTCACGCAACAGGAAGAACTCCACCTCGGGGTGGGTGTAGAAGGTGAACCCCATGTCCGCGGCCTTGGCCAGCGTGCGCTTGAGCACCCAGCGAGGGTCGGCGTGCGACGGCGACCCGTCCGGCATGAGGATGTCGCAGAACATGCGGGCCGCCCCCGGCGACTCGCTGCGCCACGGCAGGATCTGGAAGGTGGACGGGTCCGGCTTGGCCAGCATGTCGGACTCGTAGACGCGCGAGAAGCCCTCGATCGCCGACCCGTCGAACCCGATGCCCTCGGCGAAGGCCCCTTCGAGCTCGGCGGGCGCTATCGCCACCGACTTGAGGAAGCCGAGCACGTCCGTGAACCACAGCCGGATGAACCGGATGTCGCGCTCTTCGAGCGTGCGGAGCACAAATTCCTGCTGGCGGTCCACGGCGTACCCCTCGGAAACTACACGTCTGGTCTCGTACCAGTGTGCCCCCTGCGTGTTTCGCCTGCATTACGAGGGAACGGCACACCGCCGTTGATCGGTCGTTCATTCGGAGGCGATCCGCGGCCGTTACGGTGCCCGTGATCAACGTGCCGGTTGAAGGGCGGTGGCCGTGCGCGAGCCAGGGGCCGGGGAGCCCATGAGTGACGAACCTGACACCGGAGACCATGGGAACGTGGCGTCCCGGTACATGCGAGTGCCCGAATCGTGGGCCAGGGCCGCGGCGGTCACGATCGCCGTCGTGTCGGCCTGCCTCGAACTGACCGACGTCTGGGTGACCGCGCGACTCCCGCGGCCGTCCTACACGCCGCTGCCGTTCGCACCCGAGGACATGGCGGGCACCGCGTTCCCGCTGTTCGGGGCGTTGCTGGTAATCGCCAGGCCGCGGCTCGTGCTCGGCTGGCTGCTCTGCCTCGGAGGACTCGGCGCCGCCGTCAACATCCTCAGCCTCAACGTCGCGGCCCTGATCGTCCAGAACGGCGGGCATCCGTCGGTCCCCGCGATCGTGCTCTTCGCGCACGCGGTCTGGTGCCTGACGACGTACGCGCTGGGCGTCCTGCTGCCGCTGCTCTACCCGACCGGCCGCATCCTGTCGAAGCGCTGGTGCATCCCCGGAGGGTTCGCCGCGGCCGCCCTCGTCCTCGGATGGGTGTGCGACCTGATCGGCCCCGCGACCCCGCTGACCGGGCACAACCCGTGGGCGGTGGCCGCGTTCGCGCCGTACCACGAGGTGGTCGCCCGGGTGCTGGACGGCGCGGTGACGGCCGGGATGGGGATGGCCCTCGCGTCGCTGGCCGTGCGGTTCCGGCGGGCCGGCCCGGCCGAGCGCCGCCAGATCCTCTGGCCGCTGGCGGCCTTCACCGGTCTCATCGTCCCCTGGCTGGTCGGCGATCCGATCTGGTGGGCGGCCTCGTTCACCATCCCGCTGGTGCCCGCCGCCATCGCGGTCGCCGTCCTGCGCTACCGCCTGTACGGCATTGACACCCTGATCAGCCGCGCCCTCGTCGGCGCCGGGCTGGTCGGCGTCGTGGCCGGCGTGTACATGCTGGCGAGCGCCGCCTCCAGCCTGTTCCTGTCCGAGGTGGACCGGCTGGCCGGGCTGGCCGCCGCGCTGTTCGCCGGGACGTTCTTCCACCCGCTCAGGCACGGTCTCCAGCGCCTGGCCGACCGCATGCTGTACGGCTCGCGCGGCGACCCGATGACGCTGGCCGCCGAGCTGCGGCGACGGCTCCAGCAGGCCGACCCCGCGCACGGCCTGCTCGCCTGCCTGGACGTCCTCAGGGAGGGCCTGTCGGTCACCGGGATCGCGGTGGAGATCGACGGGACCACCACGACCTCGGGCGAGGCCGGCCGGGTGGCCAGGGAGATCCCGCTGGTCTGGCATGGCGAGCCGGTGGGCCTGATGCTGGTCGGCCCGCCGGGCAGGCGCCGCTTCCCCGCCGCCCACGACGAGCGGGTGATCGCGGTGCTGACGCCGTACGTCGCCGACGCCGCGCACGCGATGCGCCTGACCACGGCGCTCCGCCGGTCCCGGGAGCGCATCCTGACCGCGCGTGAGGAGGAGCGCCGGCGGCTGCGCCGGGACCTGCACGACGGCCTCGGCCAGACGCTCACGTCGATGGCGATGACCATCAACATGGCCAGGCTCACCCTGCGGACCTCGCCGGAGGGCGCCGACTCCCTGCTGCGCGAGCTGCGCGCCGGCATGGACATGGTCACCGCCGACATCCGGGAACTGGTGTACGGCCTGCGGCCCCCGGCGCTCGACGACCTCGGGCTGGCGGGAGCCGTACGGGCGCTGGCGGAGGCGGCGGGCCCCGGCCTCGCGGCGGACGTCGAGGTCGAGGGGGATCTCACGGGGCTGCCGGCCGCGGCGGAGGTGGCGGCCTACCGGATCGTGCAGGAGGCGCTGACGAACGTACGCAAGCACGCGAGCGCCGGACGGGTGCGGGTTTCGCTGCGCCGCGACGGCGAGCTGCGCGTGGTGGTCGCGGACGACGGCGTGGGACTTCCCCGGGACCGGCGGTCGGGCGTGGGCATGTCGTCGATGATGGAGCGCGCCGCCGAGCTGGGCGGAACCTGCGCCGTGACCTCGGAGCCGGGGCGGGGCACCACCGTGACCGCCCGGCTTCCCGTCGATCGTCAGGCGCTGCTCACCAGGGCGTCTCCGATGGGTGTGCGCCGGTAGAGCACCTCCCTGCCCATCCGCCGCCGGGTGACGAGGCCGCCGCCGGACAACACGGAGAGGTGCTGGCTCACCGCGCCCGGCGTGAGCTCCATCCGGCGGGCCAGCGCGGAGGTCGAGGCCGGCTCCTCCAGCGCGGTGAGGATGTCCGCGCGGGTCCGGCCGATGAGCGCGCCGAGCCCTCCGGGGGTGCACGGCCGCCCCGACGTCCACAGATTTCCGACGCCCCGCGCCGGATAGTAGACCAACGGCTGGTACGGCTCGTGCATCATCGCGACGCCGGGCCAGTAGAAGGCGCTCGGCACGAGGAGCAGGCCGTCTCCGGAGATCGGGCCCGCGAAGTCGTGGCACTTGTCGATCATCAGCCGGTCGCCGTGCCAGGTGACGGCCTCGTGCAGATCGGCGAAGAGCTCACGCACTCCCCCGGTCGCGAGGATGCGCGAACGCCACATGACGTCCGCCTCGAGCAGGCCGTAGACCTTCGGCCAGAACTCCTCGAAGGCCAGCCTCCAGTAGGCCCGAAGCGTGTCGGCCACCCGCTGGATGCCGGCCTCCGGGTCCTTCGCGAACCGCCGGAGCGTCTCCGGGTCGGAGGAGCGCACGCAGGCCACTTCCTCGGCCGCGGTCCGCGGCCGCGTGCGCCGCACCGTCTCGAGCTCGACGGCGAAGTCCGGGAGCGGCGTGTCCGGCGGCGGCGTCAGGAAGTCCGGAAGGTATCCCCGCATGGGGACCAGCGCGAACAACTCGGTGAGGTCCAGCCCGGCCAGGCGGGGCCGTACGACGCGCAGCCACGGCAGGTGGAGCGAGTGCCCGGCCGGGTCGCGCAACACCCGCAGGCTCGACACGACCTCCCACAGAGGTGAGAACGCGAACCTCAGCCGCGCCACGTCTCCCGGGCCGAAGCGCCACTCGATCGTCATGTCCGGCCCCTTCTCGACTTCCCCGGCGGAACGCGGCTTTTAGTCCAGGCTAAATCGTTCGCATAATACCGAACACATGTCCGACGCTTGCCCGGTGACAAGCACGACCATCGCCAAGGCAGGTTTCCTCCGATCACGGATCGGAGGCCTCCCCGGCCCGTTCTGGGTCCTCTTCGGCGGCACCTTCGTCAACCGGCTCGGCACGATGGTGGAGCCGTTCATCGGCGTCTACCTGACGCAGTCGCGGGGCATGCCGCTGGCCACGACCGGCCTGGTGCTGACCGTGTTCGGCGCGGGATCACTGGCCTCGCAGCCGGTCGCGGGCTGGATGGCCGACCGCTTCGGCCGGCGCGTGACGCTGACCGGCGCCATGGTGATGACGGCGGTCGCGATGCTCGCTCTCGGATACACGACGAGCGTCCCGGGGATCGTGGCCGGGATGTTCGTGCTCGGCGTGGTGATCGACGCCTACCGTCCCGCCTCACAGGCGCTCGTCGCCGACCTGGTCTCCCCCGAGGACCGGCCCAGGGCGTACGGCCTGATCTACTGGGCGCTCAACCTGGGCTTCTCCTTCGCGATGGTCGCGGGCGGCTGGCTGGCCGAGAGCGGGTTCACCACCCTGTTCTGGATCGACGCGATCACCTGCGCGGTCTTCGGGGCCATGGTGTGGCGGGCGATCCCCGAGACCCGGCCGGACAAGGGGGAGAACCCTCCCGGCGGCTTCGGCGACGTGCTGCGCGACCGGCTGATGGTCGGGTTCACGCTGATCAACCTGGCGTACGCGTTCGTCTACCTCCAGGCTTTCTCCACGCTGCCGCTCGCGATGACCGGTCAGGGCCTCCCCACCAGCGCGTACGGCGGCGCGATGGCGGTCAACGGCGTGCTCATCGTGTTCGTGCAGCCGCTGACGACCGCATGGCTGGCCCGTCGTGACCCGAGCCTCGTGCTGGCCGTCGGCTTCGCGGTCGTGGGCGCCGGTTTCGCGCTCACCGCGCTGATGTCGTCGCCGCTCGGCCACGGGACGGCGGTCGGCGTCTGGACCCTCGGCGAGATCGTCCTCGCGGGCATTCCCGGCACGATCGTCGCCGCCCTGGCGCCCGCTCATCTGAGGGGCCGCTATGCCGGGCTGAACGGCTTCGCGTGGTCGGTCGCGTCCATGCTCGCGCCGCTGGTCGGCACCCGGCTGCTCGCCCTCGGAGCGCCGATCCTGTGGATCACCTGCGGCGGGCTGGCCGTCCTCGCCGCGGCCGGAATGGTCGCCCTCGCCCCGGCGATCCGTCGGCGCGCTGGCAATGAGCGACTTATGCCGACATAATTTCCGTTCAGCATGGACGAACGACGGGGCCGGACGGTCGCGAGCGTCATGGCGGCTACGGCACTCGCCCTGACGTCGTTCGGCCTGCTGGTCCAACTCCGGCTGCCTCCGGAGTGGCGGTCTCCGGTGATGGTGTCCCCGGATCTCGGCGTCGGCCTCGCCTTTCCACTCGTCGGCGCCTTCCTGGTGTGGCAGCGTCCGCGGTTGAGCCTCGCCTGGCTGATGTGTGTCGGCGGGCTCCTCGGCGCGGGCAACGTGATCTTCGCGGCGCTGATGCTCCGTTACGCCGCGTGGGGCGAGTTCGCCGTCGCCGGGGTCCTCCGCTGGATCGACGTGGCGTTCTGGGCCGTCGCGGGCTTCCTGCTGGCGATCGTGCTCCCCCTCTATTCGCCGACCGGCCGGCTCCCCTCGCGCCGCTGGCGGCCGGTGGTCGTGGCCGGCGCCGTGGCGACCGTCGCGGAGATCGTGCTGATCGTCGTGCGGCCAACACCGGATCCCGCGACCTACGCGTGGCCCGTTGTCATCCCGAACGCCCTGGCGATCGAGGCGCTCGCGCCGTACTACGACCTGGTCCTGCAGGTCCTGCTCTACGCGGTCCAGGTGTGCGTGGTGGCCGCGCTGCTGTCCCTCGTGGTGCGGCTGCGTCGCGCCGACCCGGTCACCCGCCGCCAGATCGCCTGGCCGCTGGTCGCCTTCGCGGGTTACGTCGCCTTCTACCTGGCCGGCGAGTCCGCAGTGGTGCTCGCCTCGGCGTGGACCGCGATCATCCCCCTCGCGATCCTCTTCTCCGCGCTGCGCTACCGCCTGTACGGCATCGACACCGTGATCAGCAGGACCTTCGTCGCGGCGGGTGTGCTGGCCGTGGTCAGCGGTGTCTACTTCGGGGTGAGCGGGCTGTCCAGCCTGCTCGCGTCGGGATACCACCAGGTCGCCGGACTGGCGGCGGCGCTGTTCTCCGGCGCGTTCTTCCAGCCGCTGCGCCGCGCCCTCCTACGCGCGGTCGACCGGATGCTCTACGGCCGGGTCGGCGACCCCCGGGTGCTCACCGACCGCCTCACCCAGGAGGTCCGCCGGGCCGACCCCGCCGACGCGCTGGCCGCCGTCGTCGCGGTCGTCAGGGACGGCCTGGCCGTCGACGGCGCCGCCGTCGAGGTGACCGACGGACGGCCCGGCTACGTCGAGAGCGGTGACGTGGGCGGCTCCCCCCGGGAGATCTCCCTCGTGTGGCACGGCGAGCCGGTGGGCCGCCTCCTCATCGGCGAGCCGGGAGCGCGGCGGTTCGCCGCCGCCCACGACGAGCGGGTGATCGCCACGTTGCTCCCCCACGTCGCCGACGTCGCCCACGCCGTACGGATGGCCGCCGACCTCCAGAGGTCCCGGGAACGGATCCTCGCCACCCGCGAGGAGGAGCGCCGCCGCCTCCGCCGGGACCTGCACGACGGGCTCGGGCAGACCCTGTCCGGCATGGCGATGACCATCAACATGGCACGGCTCAGCCTCAAGCGTTCCCCCGCGACGGCCGACGATCTGCTGCGCGACCTGCGCACCGGCATGGAGGCCGTCACCAGCGACATCCGCGAGCTCGTGTACGGCCTGCGGCCCCCGGCGCTCGACGACCTCGGGCTGGCGGGCGCCGTACGCGCCCTGGCGGAGGAGGGGCCGCCCGCGGCGGAGGTCGTGATCGAGGGGGAGACGACCGGACTGCCCGCCGCCGTCGAGGTGGCCGCGTACCGCGTCGTCCAGGAGGCGCTGACCAACGTCCGCAGGCACGCCGAGGCCACCCGGGTGCGAGTGACGCTGCGCCGGGACGCCGCCGACCTGCGGGTCTGCGTCACCGACGACGGGATCGGCCTGCCCGAGGGCAGGCGGGCCGGAGTCGGCACGTCCTCCATGCGGGAACGCGCCGCGGAGCTGGGCGGAAGCTGCCTCATCGTCGCCGTCCCCGAGGGTGGGACCGTCGTCGAGGCCAGGTTCCCCCTGACGGCCGCCCTCGGCGAACCGCTTTCCGGGGATCAGCCGGAGTCGCTCGCCGGACACCACCGGGGATCCGGCCGGGCCGGGCTCCGTTAACGGTCCGTCCTTTGGACGGGATCGAGCACTGCTCACTTCTCCCGGATGGCCCTACGCTTACCGGTGCGATGGTGAAATTTCGTGCTCTCGGGCCGTTCCAGGCGGAATCCGATGGTCAGGTGCTCGACCTGGGCGGTCAACGGCAGCAGGCCGTGCTGGCCCGGCTGCTCGTCGCGGGCGGCCGGGCCGTACCGGTGGGCGTGCTCATCGACGAGCTGTGGCCGGGCGAGCCGCCCGCGCAGGCGCTCTCGACCATCCAGGGGTACGTGTCGCGGCTGCGACGCGCGCTCGAACCGGACCGCGCGCCCCGCGAGCAGGCCGGGATCCTCGTCTCGGCTCCTCCGGGATACGCGCTGCGCGCCACCGTCGAGCAGGTCGACTCCTGGCGGTTCGATCATCTCGTCAAGAGCGACCACGGCGACGACCCGGTGCGCACGCTGGAGCAGATGGAGGCCGCGCTCGCCCTGTGGCGGGGCCCCGCGCTGGCCGAGTTCCTCGACCTGCCCTGGGCGGTGACCGAGGGTCAGCGACTCGAGGAGCTGCGCCTGCTCGCCGTCGAACGCCGCGGCGACGCCGCCGTACGGCTCGGCAGGACCAGCGCGCTGATCCCCGACCTGGAGGCGCACGCCTCGGCGTACCCGCTCAGGGAGGAGGCCTGGCGGCTGCTCGCGCTCGCGCTCTACCGAGCGGGACGGCAGGGTGACGCGCTCGGCGCCCTGCGCCGGGCCCGCGAGGTGCTCCGCGAGGAGCTGGGCCTCGACCTGGGGCCCACGCTGCAGCGGCTGGAGCAGGACATCTTCTCGCAGGCGCCGCACCTGGACGCGCCCGCTCCCCGGGACTCCGGCGCATCGGGCGCCGCGGCGGGCCACCGGTCCGCCGCCGGGTCCGGGCCGGGTTTCGTCACCCTCTCCGGGGCCGGTACGGCGACCGGATCGGGAACCGGCTCCGCGGCGGACTCCGTCTCGGCGGAACAGCTCCGGGTCGTGATCGCCGATGACCAGGCGCTGGTTCGCACCGGCCTGAAGGTGGTCCTCGAGTTCGAGCCCGGCCTCGAACTCGTGGGAGAGGCGGAGAACGGCGAGCAGGCGATCGCCGTCGTCCAGGCGACGCGGCCGGACGTGGTCCTGATGGACATCCAGATGCCCCGCCTCGACGGCCTGGCCGCGGCGCGGCGGATCCTGGCGGCCGAGGGGCCACCGAAGGTGATCATGATGACCACCTTCGGGACCGACGACAACCTGTACGCCGCGCTGCGCGCGGGGGTCAGCGGCTTCGTGCTCAAGACCTCGCCTCCCGAACAGCTCGTCGCGGCGATCAGGGCCGCGGTCGCCGGCGACGCCCTGCTCGACCCCGCGGTCACGACGCATCTGATCGCCGCCTTCGCCGGGCGGCGCGACCCCGCGGCTCCGGCGGGCCTCTCGGACTCCGATCTCGACCTGATCAAGCTGGTGGCACGCGGCTTCACCAACCGGCAGATCGCCGTCACACTGGCCGTCCCGGAACACGAGATCGCCGACGAGGTGGCCGCGCTGCTCAGGCGGCTGGAGCTGCTGGACCGGGCGCAGCTCGTCGTCCTCGCCTACGAGAGCGGCCTGGTCAGCCCCGGGTCTCCCGAGAGCTGACTTATCGTCGCTTTGACGACAAATGACGGAGGGTTCTACGCTGGGCCTGTGGCACAACTACGTATCGCCCTGGCCCAGACCAACCCCGTCGTCGGCGACCTCAGCGGCAACGCCGACCGGCTCGTCGAGTGGACGCGCCGCGCCGCCGAGCGAGGCGCGCACCTGGTGGTCTTCACGGAGATGTTCCTGACCGGATATCCCGTGGAGGACCTGGTGCTGCGGACTTCCTTCGTGGACGCCTCGATCGCGACGCTGGAGACGGTGGCGCGGCGCCTCGCCGACGAGGGCCTCGGCGACATCCCCGTCGTGACCGGCTACGTCGACCGGGCGAATCTCGAACCCCGCGCCGGCCAGCCGAAGGGCGCCCCGCTCGACGCGGCGGCCGTGTTGCACGGCGGCCGCGTCGTGACCCGGAGTGCCAAGCACCACCTGCCCAACTACGGCGTCTTCGATGAGTACCGCTATTTCGTGCGCGGTGACCGGCTGCCCGTCGTGCGGGTGCGCGGGGTCGACGTCGCCGTCGCCGTCTGCGAGGACCTCTGGCAGGACGGCGGCCCCGTCTCCGTCGTCGCGCGGGCCGGCGCGGGGCTGCTCGTCGTGCCCAACGCCTCTCCGTACGAGGTGGAGAAGGACGACGTGCGGTTGGAGCTCGTCGGGAGGCGGGCCCGCGAGGCGGGCTGCGCCCTCGCCTACGTCAACCAGGTCGGCGGCCAGGACGAGCTCGTCTTCGACGGCGACTCGGTCATCGTGGACTCCTCCGGCGAGCTGGTCGCCCGCGCCCCGCAGTTCAAGGAGGAGTTGCTCGTCGCCGACCTGGAACTGCCGCTCGGCACCGGCGAGCCCGGCGAGTTCCCGGTCGACGCCCATGACGGGACGACGATCACGGTCGAGCGGGTGGAGCTCTCGGGTGAACCCGTCGCGCCGTACGCCCCCGAGGCGCCCGCCGTGGCGCCCCGGCTGGACGACCTCGCCGAGATCTACCACGCGCTCGTCCTCGGCGTGCGCGACTACGTCACCAAGAACGGCTTCCGCTCCGTCATCCTCGGCCTGTCCGGGGGCATCGACTCGGCCCTCGCCGCGACGATCGCGTCCGACGCCATCGGGCCGGAGCGGGTGAACGTGGTGCTGATGCCGTCGCGCTACTCCTCGGAGCACTCGGTCGGCGACGCGGAGGAGCTGGTGCGGCGGCAGGACGTCACCGCGCGGACCGTCCCGATCGCCGACATCGTCACCGCGTTCGAGAAGGAGATCGACCTGCACGGTCTCGCGGCCGAGAACCTCCAGGCCCGGGTGCGCGGCATGCTGCTGATGAGCCTGTCGAACGAGCACGGCCACCTGGTGCTGACCACCGGCAACAAGAGCGAGCTGGCCACCGGATACTCCACGCTCTACGGTGACTCGGCGGGCGGCTACGCGCCCATCAAGGACGTGCCGAAGACCCTGGTCTGGAAGTTGTCGGAGTGGCGCAACGCCCACGGCCCCGACGAGTTCTTCCGGCTCCGCACGGGCGAGCCGCCCATCCCGGAGAACTCCATCACCAAGGAGCCGAGCGCCGAGCTGCGGCCCGACCAGCGCGACTCCGACTCGCTCCCGCCGTACGACGTGCTCGACCGGCTGCTGGACGACTACGTCGAAAAAGACATGGGCCGGGAGGAGCTGGTCGCCGCCGGCCACGACACGGAGCTGGTCAGCCGGATCATCCGGCTGGTGGACCTGGCGGAATACAAGCGGCGCCAGTATCCGCCCGGCCCGAAGATCACACCGAAGAACTTCGGCCGTGACCGTCGGTTGCCGATCACGAACCGGTGGCGCGAGACGACCCGCTGATCCGTCTCTCCCGCATCTCCGGCCTCAGACCTGAGCCCTCCTCCGCCCATGACGGAGGAGGGCTCAGCGGACGAACGTGCTCGCTCACCGGCGGTTACCGGGCACCGAGTCCGCCTGATCAGCCGACTCGGTGGCTGCCATCGGCGGACGCATCTCCGGCGGCGGGCGGTCAGCGGGGACGGAAGCCGCGCAGCGCCTCGTCCACGATCCGCTCGGCCAGGTCGTCGGGCAGTGTGGTGGCCCGGTGCGACCACTTGGTGTGCCACAACATCGCACCGCTCAGGATCGCCATCGCCATCTCGACGTCGAGGTCGGGGCGCAGTTCCCCGCGCTCGATGCCGCGCCGCAGCACCTCCATCATGACGGCGCGGCGCGGCTGGATGGCCAGCTCGTCGAACCGCGCGGCGAGGCGGGGGTGCCGATCTGAGTCGCTCATCGCGATGTTCATGATGCAGCGGGTGTGGGTGTGCCGGGCCTCGTCCCTCATGACCGAGAGGTAGGCGACCAGGTCGTCCCGGACGGAGTCCCCACGCAACGGCGGGATCGGCGGTTTCAGCGTCGTCAGGGCGTCGACGACGAGGTCCTCCTTGTTGGACCAGCGGCGATAGATCGTCGTCTTGCCGACGCCCGCCCTGGCCGCGATGCCCTCGATGGACAGCTCGGACACCGCGACGCCCTCGCCGATCAGTTCGAGGGTGGCCTCGATGATCGACTTCTCTGCCTTCTCACTGCGCGGGCGCCCCGCGGCACGGGCCGCCCCTTCCGCCGTCTGCCGCGTCATCATCGTGCGCTCACACTACCGCCGCTTCCCTGTCCGCCTCGGGTGACTGCGCCTCCACCGCGGCTGCGGGCCTCCCGGGCATCCAGCGCGCCATCAGGAGGGCACCGATGAGCGCGACCGCGGCCGAGCCGAGCGCCGCCCAGTGGATGCCCGAGACGAACGCCTCGTTGGCCGCCCTCATCAGGCCGGCTCCCTGGCCGCCCAGGCGCGCGGCCACACCGGCGGCACCGGAGATCGACTCGGTCACGACGTGGCGGAGCTGCTCCGGAACCGCGGTGACCTCGCCCTCCATGCCGTTCCGGTAACTCGCGGACAGGACCGCGCCGAGGATGGCGATGCCGAGCGTGCCGCCGACCTGCCGGACGACGTTGCTCATGGACGAACCCACACCGGCCTTCTCCCGGGGCAGGGCGTTCATGATGGCGGTGGTCGCCGGGGGCATGATGTGGGCCATCGCCGACCCCTGGACGAAGGTGAGGACCAGCAGGATCCAGATCGGCGTGTCGACGCCGACGAGGGCGTAGGCCGCGAGGCAGGCGGCGATCACGATCATCCCGATCGTGCCGACCGTCTTGGCGCCGTACTTGTCGACCACCTTGGCGCTCCGCGGCGCGAAGATCAGCTGAGCCACGGCGAACGGCAGGACCAGCGCGCCCGACTGCAGCGGGGAGTAGCCCCGGACGATCTGCCAGTAGAAGGCCATGAAGAACATCACGCCCATGGCCGCGAAGAAGACCAGGCCGACGCTCGCGATGGCGGTGGAGAAGGCGGCGTTCCTGAAGTTGCGCACGTCGAACGCCGGGTGGTCGATGCGCCGCTCGTACCAGAAGAACACACCGAGGATGGCGAGGCCGATCAGCGACGGGACGATGACCGAGGTGTCGGCGAAGGTGCCGAGGTCGCTGATCCGCACGATGCCGTAGACCAGGGCCACCAGACCGACGATCGACAGCAGCACGCCGACCGGGTCGAGACCGGTCTTGCCCGGGTCCTTCGAGTCCGGCACGAGAGTGGCGATCAGCGCCAGGCCGACCAGCACGATCGGGATGTTGACGAGGAAGACCGAGCCCCACCAGAAGTGCTCGAGGAGCAGGCCGCCGGTGATCGGCCCGATGGCGACGGCGATGCCGACGCCGCCCGCCCAGATGCCGATGGCCTTGCCCCGCTCGTGGATCGGGAAGACGTTCGAGATGATCGCCAGCGTGGCCGGCATGATGGCCGCGCCGCCGAGCCCCATCAGCGCCCTGGCCAGGATCAGCTGCGTCGGGTCCTGCGCGTACGCGCTGACCAGCGACGAGAGACCGAAGATCACCATGCCGACGAGGAGCATCTTCTTGCGGCCGTACCTGTCGCCGAGCACGCCGAAGGTGAACAGCAGGCCCGCGAAGACGAGCGTGTAGGAGTTCATCGCCCACTCCAGCTCACTCTGGGTGGCTCCCAGACCGTGCACCGGGTCGGCGATGGTCTTGATCGCGACGTTGAGAATCGTGTTGTCGAGCACGACGGCCAGCAGGCTGAACACCATCACGCCGAGGATCTGCCAGCGGCGTGGGTGGCCGGTATGCGCGTCCAAGGGTCCCCCAGTCAAATTTCGATACGCATGAGTTTCGGAACGCTACCGTAGCGGTTCGATATTCGATACGCAACCGTCGCGTTTCATAATGCGGACGGCGCTCCGGGCCGCGCGGCCCGGAGCGCGGGTCAGACGCTCGCGGTCACGGGATCGGACGCGGGCCGCCGGGCCTCGTTCCAGAACGGAAGGGCGATCAGGACCAGCACCAGCCCGACCGCGCCCGAGGCCGCGAACGCCCAGCCCGGACCGTGCGCGTCGACCACGGCTCCGGCCGCCGGTCCGGCGCAGGCGCCGCCGATAAGCAGCGCCGTGCCGTGCAGGCCCATCGCCTCGCCGCGCGCCCCCGCGGGCACCCGCCCGTTGACCGCCGCCACGGTGGAGGACATCGCGGGCGCGCACAGCAGGCCGGCGGGGATCAGCGCCAGGCAGAGCCACCACCAGCCTCCGCCGACGATCCCGAGGGGCGCGGTGAACGCGCAGAGGATCCCGGTGAGGAGCAGCGGCGAGGAGCCGCGGGAGAGCCCGCCGTACACGAATCCGCCGATCAGCGAGTATCCGCACCACAGCCCGAGCACCAGACCGGTCCACCGCGTGGCCTCGTCGGTCTTGAGGATGGCGACGACCGACAGCTCCGTCGTGGTCAGCACGAACGTGAGCGACGAGGCGACGCCGAACAGCGTGAGCAGGCCGGGCGTGAGCCACCTCCGCCGCGGCACCGCCACGGCGGCGTCATCGCCCGGGGAACTGGTCGGCGGGTTCAGCGCGTACAGGGCGACGCCGGTGCCCACCAGGCCGACGCCCACCGCGTACATCGTCACCGTGCTGGAGAAGCCGGTCGAGATGGCCACGGCCAGGGCGGGCCCGACCATGTACGACAACTCGACGGCCATCGAGTCCAGGGCGAACGCGGACTGGTGGCGTTCCGCCGGGACCATCGCTCCCAGGCACTGCCTGAGCGCGCCGAAGACGGGCTGGTTGAACAGTCCCGCGACGAGCGCGCCAGGAAGCAGCGCCTCGTACGGGAGCCACGGTGCCGAGCACCAGAAGACGAACTGCACGGTGGTGGTCACCGCGAACACCGGACGCAGGCCGCGCCGGTCGACGAAACGTCCCGCGAGCGGCGCGCCGATCGCGCCTCCCACGAGGTTGGCCGCGCCGATCAATCCGGCCTGTAGGAATCCCAGCCCCAGCCCGTTGACCACGTGCAGGGTGAGTGTGATGCCCGTGCCGGTCATCGGGATCCTGGCGAGCATGCCGACCAGCAGCAGCGCGGGGACGCCCGGCAGGGCGAGAACCCTCCGGTAAGGTTCGAGTGCCATTTGGTTGTCTACCTCCGGAATGGCATTGTGCCGTGTCCCACCGACATGGTTTCCACTGGATTACGGCCAGTCCCTCGGGTGTTCTATTTGCGGGTCGCATGCGATGATCTGACTGTCCGGGGACGCCACAGGGGCGCCACGAGACCTGGAGGTAGCCATGTCCTCTGTTTCCGCTGCATCCGCCGCGTCCACCGCGCTCTACGGGGGCGCGTCGGGACGCAGGGTGACCGTCCGCGATCTCGCCGCGGCCAAGGAGCGTCATGAGCGGTGGCCGATGGTCACCGCGTACGACGCGATGACGGCGAGGGTGTTCGACGAGGCGGGGATTCCCGTCCTGCTGGTCGGCGACTCGGCCGCCATGGTCGTCTACGGGTACGACTCGACCCTTCCGGTGACGGTCGACGACCTCATCCCGCTCACCGCCGCCGTGGTCCGCGGCTCCAAGCGCGCGATGGTGATCGCCGACCTGCCGTTCGCGTCCTACCAGGCGTCGCCGCAGCAGGCGCTGGAGACGGCCGCCCGCTTCATGAAGGAGGCCGGGGCCCACGCGGTGAAGCTGGAGGGCGGCCGTCGTGTGCTGTCCCAGGTCGAGATGCTCGTCTCGGCGGGCATCCCGGTCATGGCCCACATCGGCCTGACCCCGCAGTCGGTGAACGTCTTCGGCGGGTACCGCGTGCAGGGCCGCGGCCAGTCGGGCGACGAGCTGATGGCCGACGCCAAGGCCCTGGAGCACGCCGGGGCGTTCGGCGTGGTCCTGGAGTGCGTACCCACCGATCTGGCCGAGCGGGTGACCGCGTCACTCAGCGTTCCCACGATCGGCATCGGCGCGGGGGCGGGCACCGACGCCCAGGTCCTCGTCTGGCAGGACCTCATGGGGCTCACGCCGCGCCCGGCCAAGTTCGTCAAGAAGTACTTCGACCTCGCGGGCGAGATGGACCGCGCCGTCCGCGCGTACGCCGACGAGGTCGTGTCCGGCGTCTTCCCCGCTCCGGAGCACAGCTACCACTGATCTCCCGGCGCCACCGCCCGGCGGCCCCGGTCACGCGTACGCCGTGGCCGGGGCCGTCGTGATCAGGGCCGTCGTGATCAGGGCCGGTTGATCCGGGTCGTCAGCCGAGCGCCTGCTCGAAGTCGGCCCACAGGTCCTCGGGATGCTCGATGCCGACGGACACCCGGACCGTCCCCTCGCCGATCCCGGCGGCGGCCAGCCCCGCCGCGTCGAGCGACCGGTGCGAGGTCGTCGCGGGGTGCAGGATCAGCGTCTCGACACCGCCCAGCGAGGGCGCGAGCAGCGCGAGCCGTACGGAGCTCATGAACGCCTCACCGGCCGCCCGCCCGCCGGTCAGGTCGAACGAGAACACGCCACCGAAGTCGGGCAGCAGCTTGGCGGCCACCTCGTACGAGGGATGCGAGGGCAGGCCGGGCCAGTGGACCGCGGCCACGGCGGGGTGCTCGGCGAGCCGGGTGGCCAGCAGGCGCGTGTTGGCGCAATGGCGCTCCATGCGCAGCGCCAGGGTCTGCGTCCCGCGCAGGGTCAGCCAGGCGGCGAACGGATCCGCCGTGGCCCCGAGCTCGATCGCGTACGACCAGACCTTCCGGTGCAGGTCATCGGAGGCGAATACCGCGATACCGCCCAGGACGTCCGTGTGGCCGGAGAGGTACTTCGTGGTGGAGTGGACCACCACGTCGGCCCCGTGCTCGATCGGCCGGCACAGGATCGGCGAGGCGAAGGTGTTGTCCACGACGGTCAGCAACCCCGCCGCGCGCGCGGCGGCCGCCATCCCGGGCAGGTCCGCGACCTGCGTCATCGGATTGGCGATCGTCTCCAGGTAGAGCAGCTTCGTCTCCGGCCGTACGGCGTCGCGCACCGCCGAGGGGTCCGCCTCGTGCACGTAGGTCACGTCGATGCCGAACCGCGCCGTCAGGTCGGCCAGCATGTGCGCGGTGCCTCCGTACAGGGCCCGCTGGGCTATCACGTGGTCGCCCGGCCGCAGCAACGCGAGCAGCACCGTGTTGATGGCGCCCATCCCCGAACCGGTGGCGATGGCGCCCGGGCCGCCCTCCAGCCCGGCGACGGCCTCCTCAAGCGCCCGCACGGTGGGGTTCGAGAGCCGCCCGTAGACGAAGGCGCCGTCCGGCCGACCCATCCCGTCGGCGAAGACGGCGGGGCTGTCGAACGCGAAACCCGACGTCTGGTAGATGGGGATCGTGATCGGCGTACTGCCGTTCAGATCCGGTCGGGGCAGGTGGACGGCTCGCGTCTCCGGGCGCAAAGAGGTCATACCTACAAGAATTACCTGGTTTCCCGAACGATGTCAGATCAGGGAGCCGTCACCGCGTGGCGGGGAAACCGTTACGCGCTCAGAGGATCACCCTGTCCGGGCCGGCCGGGATTGTGAATGCTGGCGGGCATGGACACCTTCATGCTCGTCCACAGCCCCTCCGTCGGCCCCTCGACGTGGAACCCCGTGGCCGAGGTCCTGCGCGCCCGCGGCCATGCCGCCGTGGTGCCGTCGCTCGTCGACGTGACCGCCGGGCCCGCGCCGTACTGGCCGCGCGTGGTCGACGCGGTGACGGCCGCCGCCCCGCCGGACGGCCCGCTGGTCATCGTCGCGCACAGCAACGCCGGCCGGTTCGTCCCGCTCATCGCGGAGGCCCTGCGCGGCCGGATCTCCGCCTGCCTGTTCGTCGACGCCGCGCTCCCGCCTCGGAGGGGTCCGGTCCCGGGAGAGCCTCCCGAGCCGGCCGCCTTCCTGCGCGATCTCGCCGACGACGCGGGGATCCTGCCCCGCTGGACGGACTGGTGGCCGGACGAGGTGGTCGCGGACCTCTTCCCCGACGAGGCGACGCGGCGCGTGGTCGTGGCCGAGCAGCCCCGCCTGCCGCTCGACTACTACCTGCTGGACATCCCGGTCCCCTCGCGCTGGGACCACGTCCGCGGCGCGTACCTGTGGTTCGACTCGCCGTACGCCGAGACGGCGAAGGAGGCGAGCGAGCGCGGGTGGCCGGTCGAGCGCATTCCCGGCGGCCATCTGCACCAGCTGACCGACCCCGAGTCGGTCGCCTCGTGGCTGATCAGATCCGCCACCAGGGGATGATCTCGGGGTGCGCGGGGACCGTCAGACGTCGGTGATCCGGAATCCCGCGTGCGCCTTGTAGCGGCGGTTGATCGAGATCAGGTTGGCGGTCAGCGCCTCCACCTGGCCCGCGTTTCGCAGCCGGCCGCCGTAGACGCCCCGCACGCCCGCGATGCGCGACGCGAGCGCCTGCACGAGGTCCGTGGCCTCCCTGTCGTCGCCGAGCACGAGAACGTCCAGTCCGACCTCGTCCACCTCCGGGTCGAGCAGGATGACCGCGGACACGTGGTGGAACGCCGCGACGACGCGGCTGTCCGGCAGTACGGCCGCCGCCTGCTGGGCCGCGCTGCCCTCCTCGACCGGAAGCGCGTACGCGCCCTGCTTGTCGAAACCGAGCGGGTTCACGCAGTCGACGACGATCTTCCCGGCCAGCTCGCCGCGCAACGACTCCAGCGTGGCCTTGTGCCCGTCCCACGGCACGGCCACGATCACGATGTCCGCCTCGGCGGCGACGGCGGCGTTCTCGGCGCCGCGTACGCCGATGCTCTCTGCGGCCTCCCGCGCGCGCTCGGCGCTGCGGGAACCGATCAGTACGGTGTGACCGGCCAGGGCGAACCTGCGCGCCAGGCCCTTGCCCTGGTCACCGGTGCCTCCGAGGATCCCGATGGAGAGGTCCGCAACGTCCGGAAAGTCATTCAGATCTGCCATAGGCAGATCATGCCAGGGCGCTTCCGGCTCGCCGCTGGCAGGGGCGGCGCGGAGCACCGCGCCGAGATCGGGATTCACCGGACCGCGTCCGAACCTGTCAGGCACCATGGGCTTCGTGGATGCTGACTCGGTAGGCCTTCTCCGCGAGGTGCTCGCCTCGACCGGCTGGCTGGAGCGCACCCGGGAGCTGGGGCTGGCCCTGCGCGCGACCCGTTCTCCCGGAGGTCTGCTCCTGGTGGGGACGCCCGACGACGAACCCTGGCACCTGACCGCCCACCTGTCCGACGAGGCGCGGCTGTCCGGCCTCCCCCAACTCTCCCCGACGCTGCTGCGCTGGTCACCGCCCGCGAACGCGCCCGCCCATCTGCGGATCGGTCTGGACCGGCTGCGCGAGGCCCGGCGCGGCGAGACGCTCTTCGTGGTCGCGGAGGAGCGGGCTCCGGTGCCACTCCTGGAGCGTGTGGACGACGCGCGCCGGACCGGCGCGACGATCCTCGCGCTCGACGTCGGGGATCCCACGCTGGAGTCGCTCGCCCACGACTCGCTGGCCGTACCGCGCCTGGAGGGCCCGCTCAGCTTCGACGGCGCCCAGCATCTGGTGAGCAGCGCGGCGGGCGACGTCCGGCGGCTCGGCCTGCGTGAACGCCTGGCCCGCCTCATGGACCGGGTCAGCGGGCCGCGCGTCCCGGACTGATCCGCCGCCTGGTGGGGCGGGGCGGCGAGCCGGACGGCACGGGCCCGGCATCCGTCCGGGCGTCGGGGCCGGGGTCGAGGTCCGCGTCGAAGCGGATGTCGTAACCGTCGCCGACGACCCGCCATCCGCTGAGCACGTGGCTGTGCGGGACCGCGGTGAACCAGCGGACCCCGGCCTCGGCGGCGGCCCGGCCGAGCCCGGTGCCGCGCGCGTCGATCACTGCGCGGTCGGCGTGGCGGGCGGCGCGGCTGAGCGCCATCGTCACCGCCACACCCGTGTCCCCTTCGGTGAGCACGACGAAGTCGGTCGGCCGTCCGTCGACGAGGGCGTCGGCGCGGCCGGCCGGATGCCGGTGACCGGTTCTCCGGCCGTCGACGGGGGCGACGGCGACGACCTGGTGTCCTTCGGCGGCCAGCAGCGCCGCCACGCGGCGCTCCGCGCCCGACATGCGGCGCGCGCCCTCGTCCACACCGCTCAGAGCACCGGGCTCCTTGGGCTCCGCCATGTACCACCTCCCGCCCCAGGCCAGCTTCGCAGGCCATCGGCGGGCATGTCCCCCAATTTCAGGTCAAGGCGTTAGTCGTCCCATTCCTCATCCTTGGCCTGCCATACCTCGTTCCGCTCGGAGGCCGTCTGGAGGGCGTTCGCCGCCTCCGCCTCCGTGGCGTACGGGCCCATACGATCCTTGTTGGGGCAACCCTCGTCCGGCTCGACACGCATGTGCTTGAGGCAGAACCACCATTGATCGCTCACGGGGCTAATCCTCCCCCTCCGTACCGCATCTAGACTTGGCGGCATGACAACACTCCTCCGGCCAGGGCGAGTGTCGCCCATGCGTAAGGTCCCCGCCCACATCGAACGCCCGGAGTACGTGGGGAAGGCCGCCCCGAAGAAGGGCACCACCGACGTCCAGACTCCCGAGACGATCGAGAGAATGCGGGTCGCCGGCCGGATAGCCGCCCAGGCGCTGGAGGAGGTCGGCAAGCACGTCGCTCCCGGCGTCACCACCGACGAACTGGACCGGATCGGTCACGAGTTCCTCCTCGACCACGGCGCCTACCCCTCGACCCTGGGCTATCGCGGCTACCCCAAGTCGCTGTGCACCTCCATCAACGAGGTGATCTGCCACGGCATCCCGGACGACACCGTGCTGAACGACGGCGACATCGTCAACGTCGACATCACCGCCTACATCGGGGGCGTGCACGGCGACACCGACGCGACGTTCCTCGTCGGCGACGTGGACGAGGAGTCCCGGCTGCTGGTCGAGCGCACCCGCGAGGCCACCATGCGCGCGATCAGGGCGGTCGTGCCCGGACGCCAGCTCAACGTGGTCGGCCGGGTGATCGAGGCGTACGCGAAGCGATTCGGCTACGGCGTCGTCCGCGACTTCACCGGCCACGGCATCAGCACGTCGTTCCACTCGGGCCTGATCGTCCCGCACTACGACGATCCCTCCCTCGCGGTCACGCTCGTGCCCGGCATGACGTTCACGATCGAGCCCATGCTCACGCTCGGGACCATCGACTACGAGATCTGGCCGGACCAGTGGACCGCCGTGACCAAGGACCGCAAGCGGACCGCCCAGTTCGAGCACACCATCCTGGTCACCGACTCCGGCCACGAGATCCTCACGCTGCCCTAGCGCCCTCCCGACCTCCGGGTCAGCCGGCGCGGACCACCCCGGTGACGGTCGTCCCGCCACCGGGGACGCTGTTGACCGTGAGTGTGCCGCCGACGCCGGCGAAGTGGGCGCGCATGGCGGTCAGCCCCCGCGCCGCGTTCGGCGCCGCCTCGTCCACGGCGAACCCGGCGCCGTCGTCGCTCACGGTCATCCGCAGGCCCGCCTTGCCCGTGGTGACGGCGACGGAGACCAGCCGCGCGTGGCTGTGCCGCTCGACGTTCGCCAGGGCTTCGACGACGGTGGCGTACACCGCCTGGGCGACGCGCCGCGAGACCGCCTGACCCGGCAGCGCCCAGATCTCGACCGCGATGCCCGAACGGCCAGACCACTCCGCGAGATAGTCCTCCAGAGCCGACGCCAGATCGCCGTTCGACCGGATCCGCAGTTCTTCCGCCAACCCGCCCCTCCTCAATCGCCGTGCCGTCATCCCGGCGGACGGCGACGCGGACGCCAACGGCACGAGCTCTGAACGGGCTTACCGACCACATGACTCCGCCCAGGGCACGGGCCGGTCGCACACGTGGTTATGCCCGTTCTCCGAGCAGGTCACGCGCTTCCACCGTACCCGCGGGCGGCGTCAGAGGACGGGTCAACGACCGACTCGACCGGGCGGACCCGGCGACGGCGCGACGGCGCGACGACGCGTCACTGGGCGGTGTCGCGCTTGTGCAGCTTGGCCAGGTAGTCGTTGTAGGCGTCCAGCTCGGCGTCGCCCGTGCCGCCCGTCTTCGCGGCCCGCTCGTCGGCCCGGCGATCGGCCCTGCGGGCCACCCGGTCGTCGGCCCGCCACCACTGGATCGCCAGGGCGATGACCACGATCAGGGTGGGGATCTCACCGAAGCCCCAGGCGATCGCTCCACCGGTCTGCTGGTCGGACACCGACGACGCGCCCCAGGTGCGGCCGAGCTGGTTGTACCAGTCCGCGGCGAGGACCGTGCCCATGCTCATCAGCGCGATGCCGAAGAACGCGTGGAACGGCATGGTGATGAACAGCAGCAGCAGTCGCCCGACGTGGGGCAGCCGGTGCGGCCCGGGGTCCACCCCGATGATCACCCAGAAGAACAGGCAGCCGCTGACCAGGAAGTGCACCGTCATCGCGATGTGCCCCAGGTGTTCCTGCATCGCGGAGGCGAACAACGGGGTGAAGTACAGCGCGTACGTCGACACGATGAAGATCGCGGTCGCGATGGCCGGGTGTGCGACGAACTTGACGTACCGGCTGTGCAGGATCACGGTGATCCACTCGCGCGGGCCGCGGTCGCCGCGCCGTACGGCGGGCTTCAGCGCGCGCAGCGCGAGCGTGACGGGGGCGCCGAGCACCAGCAGGATCGGCACCAGCATGGCGAGCACCATGTGCTCGGCCATGTGGACGCTGAACAGGACCGGCGCGTACTTCGCGATGCCGCTCTGCGTGGCCAGGACCAGGATGACGACGCCGAGGAACCAGGAGGCCGTCCGGCCGTGCGGCCACGAGTCACCGCGACGGGCCAGCCGTACGACACCGGCCGCGTAGAGGCCGGCGAGCGCGGCGGCGACCACGGCGAAGAACAGGTCGAACCACCACAGCGTCACCAGGTTGCCCAGCGAGATCGGGGGCGGCACGATGTAGCCGAGCAGCTCGTAGGCGCGGTCGATCGGGCCCTTGATCTCCGGCGGGGCGGTGCGGGCGAGGGCGACGGCGACACCGGTCGTCGCGGCCATCAGCAGGATCTCGCCGAGTGCCAGCCGCAAGAACGATCCCGGCTGCCCCGCGGTCAGCGCGGGGACGGTGCGGCGGCGGTGCCACCAGCCGATCACGCCGAGGGCGACGAACGCCGCCATCTTGGCCACCAGCAGCAGGCCGTACGGCGTGGTGAACAGCGCCTCGACGGAGGCCAGCCGGGCCAGGACGCTCGCCACGCCGGAGACGCCGACCCCGACGAAGCACCACAGTGCCATCCGGGAGAACCGGGAGGCGGCGACGTCGAGCCGGGTGCCGTCGCGGAAGGAGTGCACGCACAGCATGCCGAGCCCGCCCACCCACAGCGCCAGGAAGAGCACGTGGAAGGCCACCGACGTGGTGGCGAGCCCATGGTTGGGCGACGAGGAGGAGTGCCCGGTCAGCGCGGGCGGCAGCAGCGTGGCCAGCGCGAACACCAGCAGCCCCGCCGCCGAGCCGACCGTGATCGCGCCGCGCGCGAACAGGGCGACGGCGACCGCGAAGAGCACGACGAGGGTGAGCGCGATACCCTGCGGGACCTGGCTGGCGTAGCTGGTCAGCTCGTTGCCGCCGAGGACGTCCCCGACCGGCATGCCGAGCGTCTCCGACAGGCTGAAGACCAGCGTGGACGCGGCCGCGGCCGCCCAGACGCACGCCGACCACGAGGCGGCCTTGACGTAGTCCTGGGCGGGCTTGCCGAGCAGGCCCTTGTCACTGGGCAGGAACGCCGCGCTCATCAGCAGCAGGCCGACGGTGAGGAGCCCGGCGCCGTCCATGGCGAGCTTGGACAGCGGGAGCATCCACCGGGTGAGCGTGCCCTCGTCGGGCAGCCCGGGGATGATCCGGGGGGTCGCCGCGCCACCGGCGACCATCCCGATCATCAACGCGACGGCCGCCGCGCAGATCGCGGCGACCGCCAGGCGCGCGGTCCGGCTCACGGCTTCTTCCGCATGCTGAGCGCCATTCCGATGCCGATGCCGGCCACTCCGAAGACCGCGATCCACACCCAGGCGGGGACGCCACCCTGGCCGCCCTCGTCCTGTGCGTCCTGTGCCTGGTCGTCACCCGCCTGTACGAAGGTCGGCCCGGCCGTCGGTTCGACGCTCGGCTCCACGCTCGGCTGGACGCTCGGTTCGATGCCGGGAGTGGGGGCCGACGCCGTGGGCGTCGCATCGGTGTCCGGGGTGGCCCGCGCCGCCTCGGAGGCGACCACGGTGAACGGGATCTCCCCCTCGATGGGATGGCCGTCGGTGGACACCACCCGCCACGCCACGCTGTACGCGCCGGCGGGCAGCGAGTCGGCGACGGCCTGGGTCACCTTGGGCCCGTCGAGAGTCGGGTCGCCGGTCTCGTATCGCTTGCCGTCCGAGCCGCGCACCAGCACGACCGGGAAGCGGACCGATTCCGTGAAGACCAGGCTCACCTTCGTGAGGCCGTCGACCCGGGCGTTCTCCTTCGGGTCACTGCTCTTGAGCGAGGTGTGGGCCAGCGCGGGCATGGCGAGAGCCGTGCCCAGCAGGAGAGTCGCGACGAACGCGATCAGGGCCGCAAGCGGGGATTTTCTCATGGCAGCTCCAAGGCTACCGACGCGTGGGTCCGGTCCTTACCCCGCGTCACCCACAGAGACGGGACACTCGCGTAACGCCACGTCCCCGCCGACCCCGGCGTCCCACCCGGCCCGGAATCCCCACGGCACCGGCCTCGCGGCCTCCGGGGCGACGCGATCGACGCCCCGGAGGCCGGAGGACGTACTGGCCCGAGCGGCCCGAGCGGCCCGAGCGGCTACAGGCCGACGCAGGCGAGCGCGTGCTGGTAGGCGACGGCGCCGGCGGAGTGGTCCTCGATGCGCTGGAACGCCTCGGCCGCCTCCAGCCAACCCTGCGCCGCCATCCTGACCTTGGGCGACCGCTCCAGCCACTCGCCGGCCGCGGCGAGCTCGGCCGCCGCCTCGTCGCGCCTGCCGAGCTGCTCGTACGCCTGGCCGAGCACGAGGTGCGCCTCGGCCCGAAGCTCGCGTAGGGGCTCCTCCAGCAGGTCCTTCGCGGCCTGGGCGTGCTCGGCGGCCTGCTCCGGGTGGTGCAGCGCCAGCTCGGTGCGGGCCAGGAACACGGAGCAGCGGGCGATGTCCGCCTTGCTCGCCGCCGACTCGCCGAGCTCGCGGTGGGTCCGCTCCATCAGGTCACGGGCGGTCTCCAGATCGTCCGGGCGGACCCGGAGCAGCAGGATGGCGTACGCCAGGCGGAGCCGGGCGAGGTTGCGTGAGTCGCCCGTCTCACCCTGTACGGCGAGCGCGCGCTCCGCGAGCGCGAGGGACTCCTCGCCGCGCCCGGTGAGTTCGGCGATCCTCGCCGCGTTCCAGTTCGCGGCGACCGTCGCGCGGGGCGTGCCGAGCAGGTCGGCGGCGGCCAGCAGTTCGTTCGCGAACTGGCTGGCGCGCAGCAGATCGCCGCGCACGCCGTACGCGGCGAGCAGGGTCGCGGCGAGCTCGATCAGGTCGTCGGTCCAGGTGGCGCGGTTCATGTCCTTGAGCATCGTCTCGCCCACCTGGACGGCCAGCCCGAGGTCGCCCTTCTCGCGGTAGCACCGGCACAGCGCGACGGCGATCGCCACCCGGCGGTCCTCGGGCATCGCCCCGGCCTCGGTCTCGAGGAGGCCGTTAAGGATCGTGACGGCCTCACCGAGGTGGCCGCACGCCTCGGTGGCGAGCGCGTAGCCGAACTCGGCGTCCTGGTGCAGCTGGGAGAGGCCGACCAGGCTCCGGTCGGCCAGCAGCTCGCCGAAGCGGCGCCTGGCCTCCTCGACCTCACCGTTGTCCAGGGCGAGCCGGGCGAAGCGCAGGCCGAGTTCGAGCTCCTCCATCTGCTCGGCGGTCACGCCGTTGACCAGATAAGTGAGCGAGCAATCGAGCTTCTGCGAGAGCAGTTCCAGAACGGCCGGAGTGGGCGTCCGCTTGCCGCTCTCAATAAGGGAGACGTAGCTGTCCGAGAGCTCCGGATGAGCCAGTTGAGCCTGAGAAAGACCACGTTGGCGGCGGATCATCTTGATGCGCTGGCCTACTAGATCTTGACTGGTCACGGGCTCCCCCTGCAAGAATGGTGTTAAATCAGACGATTTCCCGACAGGAGCTGCTCATGCGCCGCCGACTCATCGTCTCTGTCCTGGCCGTTCTCTGCGCAACCGGTGTGGTTGTCGGGGCAAATGCTACGGCCGCCAGTGCTGACACGTCTTCCCCCAAGTACGTGGTGGCCGACTGGTGCTGCTGAGTCGTTATCTAGCCTCCACATCCATCGGGTCCACGACACTGTCCGGCGACCGACGTCATCCCGCCCGCAACGCAAGGAAGAGATCGACCCGATCCGCCATCGAGGAGAGATCCTTACCGATCAACTCCTCGATGCGGCGGATCCGATAGCGCACCGTGTTGACGTGGACGTGCAGCCGTTCCGCGCACCCGTTCCACGAGCCCGCGCAGTCGAGGAAAGTGCCGAGGGTCAGCACCAGCTCCGCCTGGTGGCTCCGGTCGTAGTCGAAGAGCGGGTCGAGTAACCGGCTCGCGAACGACCTGCGGACCCCGTCCGGCACCGTCGCCAGCAACAGCGCGTGCGTGTAGATCTCGTCGCTGGTGACGACGCCGCCTCCGCGCATCTCCGCCATCCGCCTCGCGTACCCCGCCTCCTCGGTGCCGCCGCGGATCGCCGGGGCCCCGGCCAGCCCGGCGCTCACCCCCACGGACACGCGAACCCGCGGAAGCCCCGCGGCGATCACCGCCACCCGTTCCCCGACCTCGGCCGCCAGCGCGGCCGCCGTACCGTGATCCCGCAGCGGCACCAGCGCGACCGCGCCGTCCGCCCCGGCCGCGGCCACCGCCCGGCGGCCGAGCACCTCCTCGACGACCTGGCCGCCCAGCGTCGCCGGGTCGGGACCGTCCGCCGCTCCCGGCCGCGTCACCGTCGCGGCGACCACGGCGTACGGCTCCGCCGCGTCGATCCCGCAGGTCCTGAGCCTGGCGGAGAGCTCGGCCAGGTCCGCGCGGCCCGACGTGGCCAGGCCGATGAGCTCCTCGGCCAGCCGTCGTTCGACGCGGCGCCCCTCCTCCATGCGGGCGCGCTCCATGGCCACGCACGAGGCGAGCTCGTACCCGATCTCGACGTCGAGCTCGCCCCGGCAGGCGAGCACCCAGCCCGCCGCCCGGTGTGCGCGGTCCACCGCGAAGAGGGTGAACGGCCTGGCGTCCCCGCCCGTGCCCGCCCTGACCACCCGGGGAAGACGGATGGCGCGCAGGTATTCGCCCGCCAGCCGTACGGCCTGCTCCTCGGGCAGGTCTCCCGCGATGACGGAACCGGCTGCGGACAACACCGCGCCGGTGACCCCGAGCTCGCTCGCCATGAGCGCGAAGAGCCGGTCGAGGCCCGCGCCCTCGGCCACCGCGGCGACGATCCTGCGGCGGCTGCCGAGCACGCTGCGCAGGTCCCCCGCGCGGGCCCCGGCCAGCCGCCGGTTCACGAGGTCGGCGATCGCGCCGAACGAGACCTCGACGGGTACCGCGAAGAGGGGCAGGCCCCGTTCCTCGCACGCCGCGACCAGGTCGTCGGGCACCATGCCGAGGCGGGCGTCCCCCGCACCGAGCGCGACCACACCGGCCGTGACGAGCGCGTCGGCGAACGCCCGGGAGTCGGCGGGATCCCGGCGCCACATCAACCCGGTGAGCACCAGGTCCCCCGCGGAGACGTAGCGTCCGGGATCGGGCAGGTCGGTGACCAGCACGCCGCCGATCTCGCGGTCCACGCCGCCGGCTCCGGCCAGCAGGGCGAGGCGGAGTTCCTCGACGGCCAGCAGATCCCGCAGCAGAAGCATGCGAATCAGATTATTTGGAGAAATCTACAATCAACATCCCCTGCGGTCACAGCGTTTCATCACGACGGCAATTGGCCCCCGTGACCTGGGCTGATGTACTGCCGGTACGCCCCGGGCCCGGCGGACACGGCCAGGTCGGCGGCGGCGTGAAGGCAGGCCGGAAGTGGGGAGCGACCGTTGCAGACCGAGACCCGCACCGGCATGGGCGTCGGCACGAGCGCCCCACGCCCCGACGGAACGCTGAAGGTGACCGGCGAGTTCGCCTACGCCTCCGACCTGTGGCTGGACGGCATGCTGTGGGGCGCGACGCTGCGCAGCCCGCACCCGTCGGCGTGGATCCGCTCGATCGACGTCGGCCCGGCCCTCGCCATGCCGGGCGTGTTCGCGGTACTGACCCACGAGGACGTGCCCGGCGAGAAGTTCTACGGCCTGGAGCACAAGGACCAGCCGGTGCTGGCCGTGGACCAGGTGCGCTACCAGGGCGAGCCGGTGGCCGTCGTCGCGGCCGACCACCCCGAGACGGCTCGCAGGGCGGCCGCCGCCGTCGTCGTCGAGTACGAGGTCCGCGAGGCCGTCGTGGATCCCCGCCGGGCGGCCTTCGACCCGTCCTGTCCCCCGGTGCACCCCGGAGGCAACATCGTGCGGCACCAACCGGTGAGGGTGGGATCGGCCGGGCCGGAGGCCCGCACGAGCGACGGAGCCGGGGCCGAGGTGGTCGTCACCGGCGAGTACGAGGTCGGCATGCAGGACCAGGCGTTCCTCGGTCCCGAGTCCGGCCTCGCCGTACCGGCGGACGACGGCGGCGTGGACCTCTTCGTCGCCACCCAGTGGCTGCACGTGGACCAGGACCAGGTCGCGCCGTGCCTCGGCCTGCCGAAGGAGAAGGTACGGCTCACACTGGCGGGCGTCGGCGGCGCCTTCGGCGCCCGCGAGGACCTGTCGATGCAGATCCACGCGTCGATGCTGGCCCTGCGCACCGGCCGCCCCGTGAAGATCGTCTACGGCCGTGAGGAGTCGTTCTTCGGGCACGTCCACCGGCATCCCGCGTGGATGCGCTACGAGCACGGGGCGACCGCAGACGGGAGGCTCGTCTACGTCCGGGCCGAGATCCTGCTCGACGGCGGCGCCTACTGCTCGTCCTCACCCGCCGTCGTCGGCAACGCCGCCTCCCTCGGCGTCGGGCCGTACGAGGTGGCGAACGTGTCGATCGACGCGTACGGCACGTACACCAACAACCCGCCGTGCGGCGCCATGCGCGGCTTCGGCGCGGTCCAGGCGTGCTACGCCTACGAGTCGCAGATGGACCGGCTCGCGGAGGCATGCGGCCTGTCCCCCGTCGAGATCCGGGTGCGCAACGCCGTCGCGCAGGGGTCGCGACTGGCCACCGGGCAGCTCATCGACACCCCGGCGCCGCTCGCCTCGATGCTCCGCGAGCTGGAGGCGATGCCTCTTCCCGGGCCGCTTCCCGGGCCGCTTCCCGGGCCGCTTCCCGGGCCCGCGGACCTGCGGTCGTTGCCGGGCGGCGTCGCCCAGACCACCCACGGCGAGGGCGTACGGCGCGGCGTCGGGTACGGCGTCGGCATCAAGAACATCTGCTTCTCCGAGGGCTTCGACGACTACTCGACCGCCCGGGTCCGGATCGAGCTCCTCGGCGGCGAGCCGCACGTGCTCGTGCACACGGCGGCGGCCGAGGTGGGGCAGGGCCTCGTCGCGGTCCAGGCGCAGATCGCCCGCACCGAGCTCGGCGTCGACCGGGTCACCGTGGCCCCTGCGGACACCTCCGTCGGCTCCGCGGGCTCGTCGTCCGCGTCACGCCAGTCCTACGTCACCGGCGGCGCGGTCAAGACCGCGTGCGCGGCCGTACGGGAACGCCTGGACGAGCTCGGCGCCGCCAACCCCGGGTTCTCCCTTGAGGAGCTGCTCGACCGGTTCGGGCCCGTCGAGGAGACGCGGGAGTACCGCCACCGGCCGACGTTCCCCATGGACCCGGTCACCGGTCAGGGCGACTCGCACACCCAGCTCGCGCTGTGCGTCCACCGGGCGGTCGTGGACGTGGACGTGGACCTCGGTCTGGTCAAGGTCGTCGAACTCGCCGCCGTACAGGACGTCGGGCGGATCCTGAACCCGCTCGCCCTGGAGGGCCAGATCCACGGCGGCTCCGCGCAGGGCCTCGGCCTCGCCCTGATGGAGGAGATCCAGGTGCGCGATGGAAAGGTGACGAACCCGTCGTTCACCGACTACCTGATCCCGACCATCCTGGACATGCCGCCGATGCGGCTGTCGATCCTGGAGAACCCCGACCCCCACGCGCCGTACGGCCTGCGCGGGGCCGGGGAGCCGCCCACGCTGTCGTCCACGCCCGCGGTGGCGGCGGCCGTACGGGCGGCGACGGGGCTCGGGCTGCCCCGCGTCCCGATCCGCCCCGACGACATCGCGTTCGGCCGCGCGAGCTGATCGGCGGCATCCGGATCGTTTCGTCCGATCCGGCCGTCCTCGGCGCGGTGGTGAGCTCCCGGGCCGCGCCTCACCAAGGAGGTCAGAGGTCGGGCGAGTTGCAGGCGACGCCGTCGTTGTTGGCGTCGACGTACCAGGCGTACTCCTCGTGGACGCCCTTGGTGTACGGCCCGTAGCCGGCCGCACGGGCCTCCTTGCAGGTCGCGTAGCGTCCGGGCTCCCTCGACTGGCCGCCCTGGGTGACATGGCCCTGCGTCGCCCCAGTCGTATTGCCCGTCGTGTTGCCCGTCGTGTTGCCCGTCGTGTTGCCGGTGTCGGCGCCCGTGGCGGCTCCGGTGGGGCCGGGCGGTTGGGTCCCGGCTGTGGACTGCTGCGGGTTCGGCCCCCCGGTGCCTCCGGTCGTGTCGCCGGTGCCCCCGGTCGTGTCTCCCGCACCGCCGCCGGTGTCACCGGTCGTGCCCGTGCCGGTGTCTCCCGCGCCGCTGCCGAGGAGACGGGCGATCAGGGCGTCCGCGTCGGCCTTCGTGAAACCCGCGATGCTGAGGCTGTCCTGGGTGATCTCCTGGGCGACGCGCGGCGCGGCGACCACCTTCTCCCCCACGACGATGGCGAGCTGCTGCTTCACCGTCTCCCGGGTCAGCTCGGCGACCTGCTCGCGGGTGGCGGGCGAGAGCACCACGCGGATGGAGTACGTGCCGTTCTGCTCCGCCACCGGCTCGATCTTCTGGACGGTGGTGACCGTGACCCCCGGATCGAGCTGGTAACAGGTGGTCCCCGCGTCGTCGGGCACCGCGTCGGTCCCCGTGCACGGCCCCTGGCGGACCCCGGTGACCGGCGCGAAGTGGATCGACGTCTGCAGGGTGCGCGGCGCCGTACGGGACAGCGGGGGCGTGTCCTGGTTGCGGGTCATCAGGACGGCGACCGCGCCGAGCACGCCGGTCATGACGACGACGAGAACGAGGGCGACGGCGAGGACGATCGTGGTCCCGCGGGTCGCCTGCGCGGGACCCTGCTGGGCCGTACCCGGCATACCCGGCATACCCGGCAAGCCCGGCGTGACGGCCGGAGCGGGGCCCGGTGCGGCACCTGGCCCTGGCGGGCCATCGGCGCCCGGCGGAGCCGGCGATGGGGCCGCCAGGGGGGCTCCCGGCGGGGCTTGCGGACCGTCCGGCCTGTGATCGGGCCCCTGGTCACCTGGAACCGGCGTGTTCTGCATCCCGACCTCGATCCCTGACATCGTCGCAGAGCCTATCGAGCTATGCCATGGCGAGGTAATCGGATGATCAGCGGTATTTCACGAATACACATTCACCACAATTTGTGACGAACGATATGCAATCGGTTGCGTCGGGTGACCTGCCGCTACGGTTCCACGGCACGGACAGTGAAGGCATGAAGGTCGGAGTTCCGCGCGAGATCAAGAGCCACGAATACCGTGTCGCCCTCACCCCCGCCGGCGCCCACGAGCTGGTACGGCACGGCCACGCGGTCCTCGTCGAAAGGGGGGCCGGTGTCGGATCCGCCATCACCGACGACGACTTCATCGGGGCGGGCGCGGAGATCCTGGAATCGGGCGAAGAGGTCTGGTCCCGCGCCGAGCTCGTACTCAAGGTCAAGGAGCCGGTCCCCCAGGAATACCACTGGATGCACAAGGGACAGGTCCTCTTCACCTACCTGCATCTGGCCGCGTCGGAGCCGTGCACCCGGGCCGTGCTGAACTCGGGCGTCACCGCCATCGCGTACGAGACCGTCCAGACGGCGACGGGGGCGCTGCCGCTGCTCGCCCCCATGTCCGAGGTCGCGGGCCGGCTCGCCCCCCAGGTCGGCGCGTACCACCTGATGCGGCAGGGCGGAGGACGCGGGGTGCTGATGGGCGGCGTCTCCGGCGTCTACGCGGCCAAGGTGGTGGTGATCGGCGCGGGCGTCTCCGGCATGAACGCCGCGGTGATCGCCCTCGGAATGCAGGCCGAGGTGCTCCTGCTGGACCTCGACATCGACCGGCTCCGCCAGGCCGACGTCATCTACCAGGGGCACTGCCAGACCGTGGCGTCCAACGCGTACGAGATCGAGCGGGCGGTGCTGGACGCGGACCTGGTGATCGGCGCGGTGCTGGTGCCGGGGGCCAAGGCGCCCACGCTGGTCACCAACGACCTGGTCTCCAGGATGAAGAGCGGTTCCGTCCTGGTCGACATCTCGATCGACCAGGGCGGCTGCTTCGAGGACTCACGGCCGACGACGCACGCGAACCCCGTCTACCGCGTGCACGACTCGGTGTTCTACTGCGTCACCAACATGCCGGGCGCGGTGCCGCACACCTCGACGTTCGCCCTGACCAACGCGACGGTGCCGTACGCGCTGGCGATCGCGGACCTCGGCTGGCGGGACGCGCTGATGGCCGATCCCGCGCTCGCCAGGGGGCTCAACGCCCACGAGGGGCACCTGACCAGCCGGCCAGTGGCCGAGGCGCACGGGCTGGAGGCGGTGCCCCTGGAGCAGGCGTTCGCGTGACGGCTCAGGAAGCGGCCGGGCTCGGAGCGGCGGACGGCTCAGTGGACGGCTCAGTGGACGGCTGGGCCGTGGCGTCGGAGTGCGGATCGGCCGAGGGGTCGGGCGTCGGGAGCGCCTGCTGGGCCGACGTGGTGCCGATGCCCCGGTCACAGGCGGCACCGAACTCGGGGGTGTAGGTCGGGTTCTGCTTGTACTTCTTGATGTACGCCGGGAGGCGGGGGTCGTCGGCGCCGTTGAGGGCGAGCTGGTGGTTCCACGAGCTCACCACGACGTCGCTCTTCAGCCCCTCGTACGGGCTGAGGAGCATGTAGTCACTCGACGCGAGGGACTTGAGCGCGTCCACGTCGCCCTGCGGCAGCCCAGGCCGATAGGTGATCCACACGGCGCCGTGCTCAAGCGAGTGCACGCCGTGCTCGTTATGGATCGGCTGGTCGTAGATGCCGCAGTTCTGCCAGTAGTTGTTGTGCGGGCCTCCGGCCGGCGGGGACTCGGTGTAGGAGACCTTGTCCCAGGTGTGCTCCGACCCCTTGTAGGCGAACGTCTTCACACCGGTCAGCGACTTCTGCGCCTGGTCGTTGATGACGTAGAACCCGACGAGGCCGACGAGCACGATGATGACGAGACCGCCGATCCCCCACATCAGCAGCGCGGAGCGCCGCTCCTTGCGCTTCTGCTCCGCACGCATGCGGGCGAGGTGCTCGCGCCGCGCCTGCGCCTTTTCCTTACTCATCGGTCCTCCAGCAACTGGTCACGAAACGCCCCGCATTGCGTATGGAGAATAGTGGGTTGGCCGGAGCGGTCGGCGCCCCGCGCGATGCCCCCGTCGTGAGGCCGCGTCGCGCCGTCGCGCCGAGTAGCCTGTGGAGCGATGAGCACCGAGACCGTTCCCCCTGCCGCGGAACCGGCCGCCGATCCCGCGGCCGGCATGGCGGCGCGGCCCCGCAGGAACGCCTTCCTGGTGGTCCTGATCGCCCTCGTGGCGGCGGCGGCCGCGCTCCTGCTGCTGATGGGCGGGTCGGGGACCCCGGGCGACACGTCGCCGGAGGCCGGATTCGCCAGGGACATGTCCACCCACCACGCGCAGGCGGTCGAGATGGCCTTCGCCGTCCGGGACGTGAGCACGGACGGCCCGATCAGGAACCTGGCCTACGACATCATCACCACGCAGTCCACCCAGCGTGGAATTTTCATGGGCTGGCTCCAGCAGTGGGGCCTCGACCAGGCGTCGGACCGCCCGCCGATGGCGTGGATGTCGGGCCACGGCCACGGCGCCACGACCCAGAGCGCGGCCGTGAACGGAGCGCAGGGCGCGATGCTGGGGATGGCCTCGCCGGAGGAGATGGACCGGTTGCGCGCGGCCAAGGGGCGGGACGCGGAGATCCTCTTCCTTCAGCTCATGATCCGTCACCACGAGGGCGGCGTGGACATGGCCAGGGGTGTCGTGCGGCTGTCGGACCGCACCGAGGTCAGGGAGCTGGCCCAGCACATCGTCGACGGCCAGACCGCCGAGATCACGCTGATGAAGGACTTCCTCCGCGCGCGCGGCGCGCAGCCGCTCGCGTCGATCCTGACTCCTTGAGCCGCCCCTTCAGAACTCCCGCGCATCACCCCTGAGTCACCCTCAGTCGCCCTCAGTCGCCCTCAGTCACCCTCGATCGTCCGCCGGTACGCGATGAATCGACCTCTGGGAATCGAGTCGTGTCATAACGCGCGGAATCGCGCTCGCCAGGGCAACATGAGGGGAAGTGTCCGGAGGAGAGTCGAACATTGATTGAAGAGCCGGAGAGCCGCCTCGAGGTGAGCATCTCGGCCGAGGTCGAAGCGGGGCAGTACGCCAACTTCGCCTCGGTCTGGCATACCCGTGACGGGTTCATCCTGGATTTCGCGGTGATCACCCGGCCACCGGCTCTCGCGGACGACCCGCAGTCGGGCACGCCGTACGTCAGCGTGCCGACGCGGATCGTCAGCCGGATCCGGCTTCCACCGGCCCAGGTCTTCGAACTGATGAAGGCGCTCGAACAGCAGCTCACGGCCTTCGAGAAAGAGACCGGCCACAAGCTCTGAGCCTGCGGGCGCAGAGCTTGTGGCCGGTCTCCGGATCCCTCACGAGCGGCCCGGGTGTCCGGACACGCTCAGGCGTGCATCTCGGCGGCGAGAGTGGCCGCGAAGGCGTCGACGTCCGCCTCCGTCGTGTCGAAGGCGCACATCCAGCGGACCTCGACCCGGCCGCCGCCGATCTGCTCGTTCCAGTTGTAGAACCGGAAGCGCTTGCGCAGCCGGTCGGCCGCGTCGGCGGGCAGGATCGCGAACACCGCGTTCGCCTCGACCGGCCGCGGAACCTCCACGCCGGGGATGTCCCGGACCGCGTGTGCCAACCGGGCCGCCATCGCGTTGGCCTGGCGGGCGCTGCGCAGCCACAGGTCGCCGCCGAGGAGCGCCTCGAACTGGACCGAGACGAACCTCATCTTGGAGGCGAGCTGCATGCTCGTCTTTCGGAGGTAGGGCAGGCCGGCGACGGCGGCGGGGTTGAGCGCGACCACGGCCTCTCCCAGCAGCAGGCCGATCTTGGTGCCGCCGAACGAGAGCACGTCCACGCCGGCGTCGGTCGTGATCGCGCGCAGCGGCACGTCCAGGGCGGCCGCCGCGTTGGTGACGCGCGAACCGTCCATGTGGACCAGCATGCCGAGCTCGTGGGCGTGGTCGCAGATCGCCTTGATCTCGCCGGGCGTGTAGAGCGTGCCCAGCTCGGTGGTGTTCGAGATCGAGACCACCCGCGGCTGCGCCCGGTGCACGTCACCGAACCCCCACGCCTGGCGGTCGATCAGCTCGGGCGTGAGCTTGCCGTCCGGGGTCGGCACGGGAAGCAGCTTCAGCCCACCGGTGACCTCGGGCGCGCCGCCCTCGTCGGTGTTGATGTGCGCGGTCTCCGCGCACACCACGGCCTCCCAGGGGGAGCACATCGAGCGCAGTGAGATGACGTTGGCCGCGGTGCCGTTGAAGACCGGCCACACGTCCGCCTGCTCGCCGAAGTGCCCGCGGAAGATCTCCCGCGTCGCCTCCGTGTAGACGTCGTCGCCGTAGGAGACCTGGTGACCGCCGTTGGCGAGAGCGATGGCCTCCAGGATCTCGGGATGCACGCCCGCGTAGTTGTCGCTCGCGAACGTCTTGATCTCGGGATCGTGCCGCCGAACGGCATCCGTGGTCACGAAAGCTCCCCCTGTCCTCTCACATTTCCTCAGGCGTACTCAGACGGCCGTGAGGTCGATCCGCTGCCCGTTGACGTCCTCGGGGCGACGCTCCCACAGGTCGGAAACGGCCTTCGCCAGGGTAGCGACGTCGGTGTACCCCTTGTACGGCCGATCCGGGTTGGCCGCCCGCATGGCCTCGGTGACCAGGGCCATCACCACCAGGATCGTCGCCGCCGACGCCGTGCCCTTCAGGGCGTCGGCGAGCGCGAGCGTCCACGCCTCCGCCGCCGCCTTCGCCGTCGCGTACGCCGCGTTGCCCTGGGTGGGCGCCTGCGCCGCCTTGGCCGAGACGATCGCGAACCGGCCGTCGTCGCTGGCGCGCAGCAGCGGCTCGAACGCGAGCGAGACATGCTGGAGCGTGCGGACGAGCAGGTCGTGCAGCAGGTTCCAGTCGTCGAGGGAGGTCTCGGCGAAGGTCTTCGACCCGCGCCACCCTCCGACGAGGTGGACGATGCCGTCCACCCGTCCGTGCTCGTCGCCGATCCGCTTCGCCAGTTCGCGTACGGCCTGCTCGTCGAGGAGGTCGATCGGAAGGCACCCGTCGGCGCCGGTGCGGTCGACGCCGATCACGGTGTCACCGAGTTCCTCGAACCGGCGGACGACGGCCTGCCCGGCCGGACCGGCCGCGCCGGCGACCAGGATCACTCTGCTCATCGCTCACTCACTCTCTCGCGTACGGCTCGTGCGGGTGGACCGGCTCACGCCCGGATACCCCTGGTGGACTCGACGACATCGGCGAGCTTACGACGCAGGGCCTCGTAGAACATGCTCAGGGGGAACTCGTCCGGGAGGACGGCGTCCACGACGGCCTTCGGGAAGCCCTCGACCGGCAGCGCGTCCACTCCCTTGTGCCACACCGAGGCGGGATGCGGCTCGACGTAGGCGGCCACCAGCTGGTGCGCGGCGAGCCAGTGGGCGAGCTTGGCCCGGTCGATGCCGTCGCGGTAGAGCTTCTCGACCTCGCCGCGCAGGTCGGCGACACCGCCGGCGACCCGGTCCCAGTCGATCGTGAGCCGGTTGTCCGTCCACCGGACGATGTCGTTCCTGTGCAGGTAGGCGAACAGCAGCTGCCCGCCGAGCCCGTCGTAGTTGCGCACCCGGTCACCGGTGATCGGGAAGCGGAACAGCCGGTCGAACAGGATCGCGTACTGGACGTACCTGGCCTGCGGAACGCCGTCCGCCTCCAGCTTCACCGCCTCGCCGAACGCGGTCAGGTCGCAGCGCAGCTCCTCCAGCGAGTACAGCCAGTACGGCATCCGCTGCTTGATCATGAAGGGGTCGAACGGGAGGTCGCCGTGGCTGTGGGTGCGGTCGTGGACGAGGTCCCACAGCACGAACGTGTCCTGGGCGAGCTGCTGGGAGGCGAGCAGCCGGGCCGCGTCCGGCGGCAGGGCCAGTTTCAGCGTGGCCGCCGCGGCCCGGCTCACCACGCGGAACCTGGCCGCCTCGCGGTCGCAGAAGATGCCGCCCCAGGTGAACGCGGGCGGAGTGCGCCTGACGGCGACGGTCTCGGGGAACAGCACGGCGGAGTTGGTGTCGTAGCCCGAGGTGAAGTCCTCGAACGCGATCGGGACGAACATCGGGTTGTCGTAGCCGCCGCGCTCCAGCTCGGCCAGCCACTCGGGCCAGACGGTGCGGATCCAGACGGCCTCGATGTTGCGGTCGAGGTTGCCGTTCTGGGTGTACATCGGGAAGACGACGAGGTGCTCCAGCCCGTCCACACGCTGGGTGTCGGGGTGGAACGCCTCAAGGGAGTCGAGGAAGTCGGGCACGCCGAGCCCGTCGGCCACCCACGTGCGGAAGTCGGCGACGACCGCCTCCAGGTACACGCGGTCGTGCGGGAAGCGCGGCATGAGCCGTACGACGTGGTCCACGATGTCGCCGACGAGCGCGACGGCCCGGTCACGGTCGCCCACCACAGACCCGTCCTTGGCCTGCAGGCCGCGCAGCTCCTCGACGGCCGCCTTGAGCCCGGCGAACACCTCGGCGTAGTTCACGGCGGAGTTCTCGGCGGAGTTCTCGGCGGAGTTCTGGCCGGAGCCCTCCGCCGGCCGTGCGGCGTGGGCGGTCTCGGCGGGGTCCCTGGCCACCCAGGTGACGAGGTTCCCCCAGAGGCGCTCGTGGTCGAACTCGCCGATCGAGTCGTCCCCGAAGAGGTCGGAGTCGGCCAGCACGACCACCCGTCCCCTGCCGTGCCGTACGGCCAGGGCGAGCGGGCGACGGGCGGGATCAGCGGTGGCCGACGTCTCGAACAGCACGGTCGCGCCGAGCGGCGGGACCAACGTGCCGGAACGGTAGAAGCAGGCCCGCCGGACGCCCGCGAGCAGATCCTGCGCGGGCTCGTCGCTCTTCGCGGGAGCGGCGGCCGGCACGGGGCCGGTCAGCGGAGTGCCGAGGACCCACGTGGCGACCTTGTTGTGGCAGTTAGCGGGATCCTGAACGGTGACGTGCTCGATGCCGACACCGAAGCGGGCCAGGAGGTCGGCGAGGTTGCTGCCGTACTTCTCCTGCTCGCACTCGGCCAGCACGACCAGCCCGCCGCCGTCGGCGACGTACGCCTCGATCGCGTCCAGCTCCTCGGCGGGGAAGACGGGGCTGCCCAGCCCGGTGGTCCGCTCCCACAGCTCGCCCGACGGGTGCGCGACGACGAAGACGTCGTGGGCGCTCAGCAGCGAGGGCGTGATCGGCCCCCCGGTGTGGGCGGTCACCGCGTGGCCCAGCTCCCGCAGCGTCGCCGCGGCTCTGGCGTAGCTGTTGTCGTCGGGATGCGCCGGATTCATGGCCTCCGCGACCTCACGGCGGATGGTCCATGCCTCGCTGTGTGCCTCGTCGAACAGGATCGAGGGGAACGTCGTCATGAAATATCTCCCGAATCAGGACCTATCTGCAGGAAAATATACACATACCGACACCTGTGACCACAAGTCACCCGAGCGGTGGACCGTGAATCACCCCGCCGGTGGACGTACGCCGGCGGGACGGAGACCTAACGTCCCGCTGCGATCGAAACGCGATCGGAACGCGATCGCACGCGCGTCATCGTGAGGAACGTCCATGCTCAAGAACTCGACCCGGTTCAGGCGCGTCGCCACCGGCACCCTGCTGATCCTCGCTCCGCTGCTGCAGCTCATCGCGGTGATCGTCGACCCCGGCACCTGGGGCGACGACCGCGAGGCGGTCAGCTACGGCGCCAACCCCGCCCTCGCCCAGCTCGAATCCGCGCTCTATCACTGGAGCTGGCTGCTGATGGCCGTCGCGGCCGTCGGCCTGCTCCACTTCGTACGCCGCCGCGCCGTGGTGTTCGGCCACATCGCCGGCGTGATAACCGTCCTCGGCTACATCAACCTGTCATCGCTGCTGATGACCGACCCGGTCGAGTGGTGGCTCGGACAGCACTACCCGCCGGAGGAGGCACAGCGCATCCTGAACGAGATGATGGACTTGCCGCACCAGACCTTCGCCTTCGTGCTCCCGGGGATGATCGGCCTCGTCTCCCTGCCCCTGCTGCTGACCGCCGTGTGGCGGGCCGGGGCGGTCCACTGGTGGGTGCCGCTCACGGTCGCGATCGGCTACATCGCGTCGTTCCCCGTGCCGTACGGCCCGCTCACGATCCTCTTCTGGGCGCTGCCCGTCGTCGCTCTCGGCGCGGTCGGCCTGAAGGTGCTGCGCATGGGCGACGACGCGTGGGCGGCCTACTACCCCGCCGCCCCCGGGGTCACCACGCCCGACTCGTACGCGAACACGACCGCCTGAGCGCGGTCGCGGAGGTTCAGCTTCATGAGCACGCGGGCCACGTGGGTCTTGACCGTGGCCTCGCCGACGAAGAGCTCCCCGGCGATCTCGGCGTTGGTGAGGCCGCGGGCGAGCATCCGCAGCACCTCCAGCTCGCGCGGCGTCAGCTCGGCGAGCTGCGGTGGGCGGACCGGCTCGTGCCGCCCGGCGAAGGAGGCGATCACCCGGGTGGTCACGGCCGGGTCCAGCAGCCCGTCGCCTCCGGCGACGACCCTGATGGCCTCGACGAGCTGCTCCGGCGGCGACACCTTGAGCAGGAACCCGCTCGTCCCCGCGCGGAGCGCGGCGTACAGGTTCTCGTCGGTGTCGAAGGTCGTCAACATGATGATCTTCGGGGGCCGGGGCGTGTCGAGCAGCTGCCTGGCCGCGGTCAGGCCGTCCAGCCGCGGCATCGAGATGTCCATGAGAACGACGTCCGGCTGGAACCGCCGCGCGATGGCCACCGCCTCGACGCCGTCGGCGGCCTCGCCCACGACCTCCATGCCGGGCTCGCTCTCGACGACCATCCGCAGCCCGGCGCGGATCATGGCCTGGTCGTCCGCGAGGACGACGCGGATCGGGGGTTCGGCGCTCATCGCGCACGCTCGCTCATGGAGATCCCTTGGGAGATGGGAAGCCTGGCGTGGACCCGGAAACCGCCCTCGGCCGTGGGGCCCGCCTCGAGCGAGCCGCCGAACAGCTCGGCCCGCTCGCGCATGCCGATGAGGCCGTTGCCGGTGGACAGCCCGGTCCCGGCCGCAGGCTGGCCGGTCGTGCCATTATCGACGATGTCCAGCTCCACGACGTCCTCTCGGTAGGCGATCCTGATCGCGACCTCGGCCTCGCCCGCGTACTTCACCGCGTTGGTCAGCGCCTCCTGGATGATCCGGTACGCCGACAGGTCGAGACCGGGCGGCAGCCGTACCGGGTCGCCCTCGACGGTGAGGCCGATGCGCGGCCCCGACCAGCCGACGGTGGAGATGAGGCTGTCCACCATGTCCAGGCCCGGCTGGGGCAGCGCCTCGTCCTGCGGCATCCTGAGCGCCCCGAGCATGATGCGCAGCTCCTCGACGGCCTCCCTGCCGGTCTGCTCGATGCCGGAGAGGATCTCGTTGTCGCCCCCGAGGCTGCGGCGCAGCACCCCGGCCCGCATGACCATCATGCTCACGCTGTGGGCGACGACGTCGTGCAGCTCCCTGGCGATCCGGGTGCGCTCGGCGGCGACCGCCTCGGCGGCCCGTCGCTCGCGTTCCAGCTCCAGGTGGACCGCCCGCTCGGTCATCCGCTGCGCGCGCATCTGGTAGCCACGCAGGGCCAGCCCGGTCAGGTACGCGGAGCCGAAGATGACCGTCAAGAAGATGACCTCCTCCAGGGGAAGCGTCCGGTGGTCCACGGCGCCCGAGTCGAAGACGAGGATGCCCACGATCGCCCAGGACGCCCCCGGCTTCGGCGGCAGCTTCGCGCCGAGCGTGTGGAAGACGATGAGGAGCGAGGCGAGCTGCCAGACCGGACACTCTTCGTTCCCCTGCCGGTGCCACGCGTACTGCGCGAGCAGCATCAGGATGAAGACCGCCACGGGGAACCTGCGGCGGTAGACGACCAGCACGCCGGTGACGATCGCCTGGAGCATCCACCAGAACTCCGGGTTCTCCGCCGCGCCGTACGACGTCGCGACCGTCAGCGCCTCGACGGTGCCGAGAACGATCACCGCGACGCCGATCAGGAGATCGACCAGGGGAAGCGTACGTAGATGCCGGATGAGGGAGGGCATACGGGGCACACTAATATGCCCCACTTGTCGGGGATACGGGCCTGACCACGTCTTCAATTCGTTGCCAAGCCATTTACAAGTGGCCGCGCGATCGAGCACCGGTATCAACTGAATGTCGGTCACTGTGCGGACCCTTGAACATCACTCTCCGCACTGGGACCCTTGGACTGTTCCCACCGGGTCATAGGAGGCGGAGATGCCCTCCCTGCACTCCCTCATTGCGGGGCTGGGCGCCCTCGGCATGCTCTCATTGCCGTTGCACCCCCATCCCAGCGGCTCCACGGACCGGGTCACCCCCGGCGCCGTACGCGTCGAGTCCACCTCGCACGTCTCGATCACGTTGCTCGACGACCGCAGCGTCATCCAGCAGATCGTCCGGGAGTACGACACCGACCTGGCCGACGGCAGCGGGTTCACGGTCACCCCGGACGGGGTGGTCGTCACCGCGACCGGCGTGGTGCAGTCGAGCCGCGACCCCAGGGTCTACGCCGCGAACAAGGTCTTCGCCGAGTACTTCAAGGTCAAGGTCCCGGCGGACTTCTCCCGGCACTCCCTCGACGACGCCGACCTGAACCGGCGGTTACAGGCCTGCTACCCGCCACAGGGTCCGAACTCGACGTGCATCGCGACCGTTACCACGAACGTGACCGTCTTCCCCTATCTCGACCCCCCATTACCGGACGGGCTGCCCGCGCAGATCCTGACGACCGGCACCTCCCCCGCCGCCCCCGCGGTGCTGAAGGTCACCAAGGGCGGTGAGAAGCAGACCCTCCCCACCGTCCCCATGGGCGTCTCGCTCGGCCAGTCCGCGGTCGCCCTCGACGTGATCTCGTTCGCCGGCCGCCCGTCGGCGAAGCAGCCCGCCAAGGCGGAGACCGCCCACCTCGACCCGCCCGGAACCCGCACGTTCAAGCAGGAGGACCGGGACAAGCTCGCCAAGCTGCTCAAGGACGGCGCCGCGGGCGGAGCGCTCATCGACGACAACAAGAGCGAGGTCGTGGGACTGCTGGCCGGGGACTCCAGCACCCCTCTGACGATCACACCGGTCGAGGAGATCCGCACCTCGCTGGTCGCCGCCGGGGTCACGCCCCGCCGCGGCCCGGTCGACGTCGTGTACGAGAGCGCGCTGGCGTCCTACCACAACAAGCTCTACGCCGGAGCGGTCCCCGTGCTGCTCCAGGTGCTCAACCTGCGGCCGGACCACGCGGTCGCGCTCGACCACCTCAAGGTCGCCAGGTCCAAGGCGGGGACCGCCGAGGACACCGGCAACCGGCCGTCGCCGTCGGCTGGGCCCGCGGAGAAGCGGTCGTCCGGGGTGTCACCGCTGCTCTGGGTGGGCGGCGGAGCCGCGGTGATCATCGTGATCGCGGCGGTGGCCGTACCCGCCGTGCTGCGCCGCAGGGGGTCCGGCGCCGGGAAGCCCGCGCCCGCTCCGGACGGCCTGTGGGAGCCCGGACGGCACGAGGACGGCCATCAGGAGGCGGCACCACGTCAGGACGCCGTGCCAGTCTCGTCCTGGCCACCCGCCAGGACCCAGGTGTTCGAGGCCCATCCGTTCGACGCGCCCTCGTTCGACGTGCCGGTGTCCGCGACGCCCGCCTCCGGCACGCCGGAGGTCCCGGAGAGAGCGCAGGACGCGCGGCCGGTCGAGGTCCGGCCGTTGGATGTACGGCCCCCGGGCGACCCGTCACCGCCGCGCGGACAGGCGCAGCTCAAGTTCTGCACGCAGTGCGGGATGCGGCTCGGGCAGGGCCACCGGTTCTGCGGATTCTGCGGGCATCCGGCGGACTCGCGATGACCGAAGGACCCTCGACGCCGGCCGGGCTGGTCGGCCGCACGCTGGGCGACTACACGATCGAGGCGGTCGTCGGCCGCGGCGGGATGGCCACCGTCTACCGCGCCAGGGACCGGCGGCTCGGGCGTGCCGTCGCCCTGAAGATCCTGGCGCCGCAACTCGCCCACGACCACAGGTTCCGCGAGCGGTTCGTCCGGGAGTCGCGGCTGGTCGCGAGCATCGACCACCCCAACATCATCCCGATCTACGAGGCGGGCGAGAAGGACGAGCTGCTGTTCATCGCCATGCGGTACGTCGAGGGCAGCGACATGCGCAGGCTCGTGCAGTCGGCGGGACCGCTGCCGGTGGCGCGCGCGAACCGGCTGTTCGCGCAGATCGCCTCGGCGCTCGACTCCGCGCACGCCAACGGGCTGGTCCACCGCGACGTGAAACCGGCCAACATCCTGGTGGCGGACGACGACCACGTCTACCTCACCGACTTCGGGCTGACCAAGAGCTCGTCCGCCGAGGCGGGACTGACCAGTCACGGGCACTTCATGGGCACGCCGCGGTACGTCGCCCCCGAGCAGATACGCGGACTGCCCGTGGACGGGCGCAGCGACCTGTACGCCTTCGCCTGCGTGGCGTACGAGGCCCTCACCGGGCTCCCGCCGTTCCAGCGGGACACGGAGCTCGCCCTGCTGTACGCGCACGTCTCGCACGAGCCGCCCCCGCTCACGCCGTACCGCCCGGACCTGCCGCACGCGGTCAACCAGGTGACGGCGCGTGCCCTGGCGAAGTCACCGGAGGAGCGCTACCCGACGTGCCAGGCGTTCGTCTCGGCCCTGCGCGACGCGATCAGCGGTTCCGGCGGCGTTCATGGCGGCGTTCGTGGCGGCGACGGGGACGAGGCGGCGGCGAGCCCGGCGCACGGGCGGCCCGGCTTCGCGTCCGGCCCCTCCTCCGGCCACTCGTCCTACCCGCCGGGATCGTCGGCGTCGACGTCGTACCCTCCCGTGTCACACCCGTCCACCTCCCGTCCTCCCACGTCGTATCCCCCGACGTCCCATCCCACGTCGCATCCCACGTCGAATCCCCCCGGGTCACGGGACGACGGCGCGGCCACCGCCCCGGCGAAGCGGGGCCGCCGGCTGCCGCTGGGGCCGCTGATCGGCGGGTGTGCCGTACTGGTCTCGATCGTGGTGGCCGCCGCGCTGATCCTCACCCGGGGCGGGGACACCTCGGCGAGCTGGAACACCTATCCCGGCTCTGTCGCGGCGCCCTTCACCATCGCCTACCCGTCGACCTGGGGGACCGCGAAGACCAACGGCGACCAGTGGATGATCGCAACGCCCGCGACCGACGAATTCAACGCGCTGTTCGCCATCCCGGGCAACACCGACTGGTCCACGGTCAACCCGATCATCAGCGGGCAGCCGGAACGCGCCTCGGGGATCTTCGCCCAGGTCAACAACGCCCTGAGCACGTCGGACTCACCGGTGGAACTCCAGCAGAGCCTGCAGTCCGCGCTACCAGGGAACGTCGCCTTCACCGGCGCTCCCATGGCGGTCACGGTGGGCGCGCGGCCCGCCGTGAAGCTGACGGGCGTGGCGGGAGACCCCCAGCAGGGCGGCCGGCTCGACTTCTCCGCCTACGTCGTACGGCAGGAGACCGGGGAGTCGTCGGTCCTGATCACGTTCTTCTGCGCGAAGTGCGACCAGAGCCTGATCGACCACATGGTCAACACCGTGCAGTTCACTCCGTGAGGCTCTGGACGTCACCGCGCGAGGCCGTGCTGTCGCGGTGACGGGCGCGGTGACGGTAGGGCAGCCACAGGCCCAGGCCGTACATCGAGAGGCCGAGCAGGACCATGAGCACGATCACCGGCCACTGGAGCGCCTCGGGCAGATAGAGCGCGAGGAACCAGCTCCGTTCCGAAATTGCGTTGATCTTGAAGACGCCGGCCACGATGCCTTGAGGGAACAGCGGGATGGCTCCGGTCGACCAGCAGACGACCGAGACGATCCGCACGCGGCGCGGGAGATCCTCGAACCTCACCCAGCCCCATCGGCTCCCGGGTGCGGCGGGGGGCCGCTTGCCCGTGCGCATCATGTGGAGCAGTTCGGGCCCGTTGCTGTGCAGCCGCCGCTGGGCGAGCAGCCCGAACAACCAGAAGCACAGGACGCCGGTCACCACGCCCACGGCCACGCCCGGCCAGCCGGACAACGCCGCCGCCACCCCCGCGGGCGCCCCGGTGAGCGCCACCAGGGCCAGTACGGCGTACGCCTGGCCGGTCATGGCGCCGTCGTCCTCGGTGAAGCGCAGCGGGTTGCCGCCGCGCCGATGCGGATCGGTGCCGGGGATGAGCCCGTACACCGACATCAGGACCACGATCCCGGCGCCGCCGCCGAGCAGGGCCGGCGTGAGCGCCAGCACCAGCGGCCACGGCCCTCCGGTCACGGAGGTGAAGGCCAGGGTCAGCGTCACCGCCACGGGCCCCACGGTCAGCAGCCAGGCCCGCTGCCTGCCCCGCACGTCGGCCGCGTCCGGGCACATCAGCGTGAGCCACAAGGCGGTGCCGTCGATGCCGTACACGTTGGCCGACATGGCGGCGGCCATGACGATGAAGATCGGCCCGGCCAGGGGCAGCATGCCGTTCCACCCGAGGGCGAGCGGGGCCGCGGTGAAGAAGACGCCGTAGGCGAGGGCGAAGGTCAGCTGGTGGGTCCGCACCAGGTCCCGCGACCAGGTGCGCAGTTCCTTGGCCAGCACGGCGCCCGACACGGTCGAGGCCCTCATCGGCCGCCGGCCTCGGGTGGACGGTCTGGTGGCGCCCGCCCGCCGGGTGAGCAGCGCCGCCCAGGCGGCCAGCAGCAGCACGACCAGCACCGCCATCGCGCCGACCGCGAGGGCCGTGTGCCCCCAGTCACCGGCGCCCGCCGCCTCGACCGCGATCAGCCCCCAGCCGGACGGGAGGTAGCGGACCGTCGCCGACACCCCCGCGGGGAGCCCGCCCGCCTGGCCGAGGGCCACCGCCAGGATCCAGCCCTGGCCGAGTGCGGCCAGGATCACGCCGTTGATCAGGCCGGCGCTGATCGCGCCCACACGCGAGCGCAGGGCGATGCCCAGGACGGCCACCGCGACCCGGGACAGCAGGACGAAGATCGCCAGTTGCAGGGCCATGGCGGGCAGCGCGACCAGGCCCGCCAGCGGGCTCTGCCGTACGCCGACGACCACGAGCCCGGTCAGGGCGAGCAGGCTGATCGCGGGCGCGACGCCGACGAAGGCCGACACCAGCAGGCCGGTCGCCAGGCGGCGCGGCGGGAGGCCGATGAGGGTGAAGTACTCGGGGCGGAGCGTCTCGTCGCCGCCCCCGGCGAAGACCGGGCCGAAGATCCATCCGAGCATCCAGATCGCGTACGCCGCGGCGAGCAGGTCGCCGTCGAGGACCGCGGCGGCGATGGTCCCGGCCACCAGGATCAGCCCGAGCCCGCCGCCGGTCGCGATGAGGCTGCCCTTCTGGCCGGTCATCGAGTTCCGGAGGATGGCCGCCTTCATCGCGACCATGGTCAGCGCGACAGCCACGACAGCTCCTCCGTCCCGAGGTCGGACGCTCCGACGAGCTCGACGAAGGTGTCCTCCAGGGATCGGCCGCCCCTGACCTCCTCCAGCGGCCCCGCCACGGCGACCCTGCCCTTGTCGATCACGGCGACGTGGTCGCAGAGCTGTTCGACCAGGGCCATGACGTGGCTGGACAGGACGATGGAGCCGCCCCCCGCCACGAAGCCCCGCAGGATCGTCTTGATCGTGGCCGCCGAGACGGGATCGACGGCCTCGAAGGGCTCGTCGAGCACGAGCAGCCGCGGGGCGTGCAGCAGGGCGATGGCCAGCCCGATCTTCTTGCGCATGCCCGTGGAGTACTCGATCACGAGGGTCTTCTCCGCCTCGTCGAGCTCCAGCACCGCGAGCAGCTCGTGGGCGCGTTCGGCGACGACGTCCCTGGGCAGGCCGCGCAGCAGCCCGAGATAGGTGAGCACCTCGCGCCCGGTCAGCCGTTCCGGCATCGCGAGACCGTCGGGCAGCACGCCGACCAGGGCCTTGGCCGTGGAGGGGTCGGTCCAGACGTCCGCGCCGAAGATCCGGGAGCCGCCGGCGTCCGGCCGCAGCAGGCCGACGGCCATGGACAGCGTCGTGGTCTTGCCCGCGCCGTTCTGACCGACCAGACCGTAGAACGAACCTTGGGGGACCACCAGGTCGATGCCGTCGACCGCGACCTTGTCAGCGAAGGTCTTGGACAGTCCGGTGATCTCTAACGCTGAGGTCATGGAGGCTCTCCGGGTGCGCTGGCGTGGGGGGGTCTGGCCGGGCCGCGTGTGGGGCATGCAGGTGCGGATCACGAAATTCCATCATCCGAGGTGCGTCGCCGTCCATTGTTCGGCTCCCGCGAGCACAGCCCGGTGCACGGCTCGGGCGATCCGCGCACCCCACGTGGATCTCGGGCCGCCGAAGAGCTCTCCCGTGCCATCCACCGTGCCATCCACCGTGCCATCCCCTGTGCCGTCCCCTGGCCGGCCGCCCGCCCCGGTGTCCCGTACGGCGACGCAGACGGCGTCGGAGGCCGTGCCCGTGCACTGGAACCCGGCCTCGATCAGGGCCTGGGTCTTGGCCTCCGTCACGGTCATGACCGCGTTGACCAGCGCCGCGTCGGTGAACGCCACCGGTACGGCCACCACGATGTTGATCGTCCCGGGGGCGGGAACGGCCGGGGGCACCGGATCCAGCAACGCGGGACGCAGTTCCGGGTCGGGCCTGCCTTCGGGGGACGCCGCCCATGTCGGAACGCGCAGCCCCACCGTGGCGACCGCGTCCACTCCCCCGTCGGACGCCAGGACGTACCGGTCGACGGAGGCGGCCGTCAGCATGCCGACGCCGGGGCCCGCGCCCTCCGGGCCGAGCTCGGCCAGGTGGTCCAGCGGGTCCATCCGCGCGTACGCGGCGATCACCTGGGCGTTCAGCACCCACTCCCGGGGGCCGATGCCGCCGCCGAGCATCGCCGAGGAGATCATCCGCCAGCCCGGCCCGAACTCCCACAGCAACGACGCGAGCCGCGCCCCGTCCTCGTCCCGGTATCCGAGTGTCATTCTCATGCCGGGAACCTACCGATCAGCAGGACGGACCAGGTGCACGAGGGGACGGCCGTCCGTTCCCGGCTCCACCCGTACCCGGGCGCCGAAATGCCTGGCCAGCAGCGGCTCGGTCAGCACCTGCCCGGGCGGCCCTGAGGCGATCACTCTGCCGCCCGCGAGCAGCAGCAGCGTGTCGGCGTACTGCCCGGCCAGGCTCAGATCGTGCAGCGTCGTCACGACGGTGAGCCCGTCACCCGCACGCAGCCGGTCCACCAGTTCGAGGACCTGCTGCTGGTGTCCCAGGTCGAGGGCGGTGGTCGGCTCGTCCAGCAGCAGCACGGGCGCCTGCTGGGTCAGCGCCCGGGCGAGGACGACGCGCTGCCGTTCGCCGCCGGACAGGTGGGCGAGCGGCCGGGTCGCGAACTCCGACAGGTCGAGGCGCTCCAGCACCGCCCCGGCGATCTCGCGGTCCCGGGCGCTCTCCCGTCCCAGGTAGGCGATGTACGGGGTCCGGCCGAGCAGGGTGTAGTCGAACACGGTCATGTCGGGCGGCAGCGACGGGCTCTGCGGCGCGTACGCGATGAGCCTGGCCCGCTCCCGGGGCTTGAGGTCCCGCACCCGGACGCCGTCGACCACGACCTCACCGGTGTGCGGAAGGAGTCCCATCATGGCCTTGAGCAGGGTGGACTTTCCGGCGCCGTTGGGACCGACGACGGCCAGCCATGTCCCGCCGCCCGCCGAGACGCCGGCGCCGGCGAGGACCTCGCGCCCGTCGAGCGTCACGCCGAGGTCCCTGACCTCCAGCGGGTACGTCCGTGGGCCGCTCACGTGCCCACCCGCCGGGTCAGGCGCAGGACCGCGACGAAGAACGGCGCGCCCACGAAAGCGGTGACGACGCCGATGGGCAGTTCCGCCGGGGCGAGTGCCGTACGCGCGACGAGGTCGGCGAGCACCAGGAAGGCCGCGCCTCCGAGGAAGGAGAAGGGCAGCACGACCCGGTAGGACCAGCCCACGAGTCTGCGCACCACATGAGGGACCACGATCCCGACGAAGGCGATCAGGCCACTGACCGCGACCGCGGACGCGGTGGCCAGGGACGCGGTGAGCAGTACGACGAGCCGGACCCGGCCGGCGCGCAGCCCCAGCCCGGTGGCCTCGTCGTCGCCGACCGACAGCACGTCGAGGAGCCGCCCGTGCAGCAGCAGCGCGATCGTCGACACCGTGGCGTACGGGGCGATCAGCCACACCTGCTCCCAGCCGCCGCCGACGTCGCCCAGGATCCAGGAGTAGATCCGCTGCAGTTCCTCGACCCTGAGCTGCTGCACGAAGGTCTGGATCGCGGTCAGGAACGACGTGACCGCCACGCCCGCGAGCACCAGCGTCGCCGTTCCACCGCCGCGTCCGGCGGTGTTGCCCACGGCGTACGCGAGGAACACGCCGCCGACCGCGCCCGCGAAGGCGGCGACGGGCACGGTGACCGCCCCCGTGTCGCCGCCGGAGAACACGATGACCAGGGTCACGGTGAGCCCGGCTCCGGCGGCGGCGCCGAGCAGGTAGGGATCGGCCAGGGGGTTGCGGAAGACCCCCTGGTAACCGGCGCCCGCGACCGCGAGCAGCCCTCCGACGATCGCCGCGAGCAGCACCCTCGGCAGCCGGAGCTGGAACAGCAGTCCCTGTTCGACCGGTGCGAGTCCCGAATCCACGTCGACGAACGGCATCCGGTCCAGCAGCGCGAGCAGGATCCCCTTCGGGGAGATCCCGGCCGCGCCGGCCAGCAGCCCGAGGAGCATGCTCACGAGCAGGAGGGCCACCGCGACCAGCAGCGTCACCGCCCGCACCCGTCCGGCGCGCGGCAGAGCGGCGCGTGGCTGGACAGCCGGCTGATCGGCGGTCATGGCGTACTCGTCACCCGGCTCGTCCGGCTCAGCTCGCGGCCTTCTGGACGGCCTCGCCGACCGTCTTGGCGAGATCGACGACACGCGGACCCCAGCGGGAGGCGATGTCGTCGTCGAGCTCGATCACGCTGTCGTTCTTGATCGCCGACAGCTCCGACCAGCCGGGACGCTTGGCCAGCGCGTCCTTGTTCTGGCCGCAACACTTGGTGTCCCCGAGGAAGATCAGCGCCGGGTCCGCCTTGGCGACGAACTCCGCCGAGAGCTTGGGATAGCCACCGGCCGCGTCGGGTGCCTCGTCGGCCACGTTGACGAGGCCGAACAGGCCGTAGATCTGGCCGAGGAAGGTGCTGGAGGTCGCCGCGTAGGGCGTGGTGTCCAGCTCGTGATAGTAGGTCAGCTTCTTGTCCTTGGGCGCGGCGGCGGCGAGCTGGTCGAGCTCCCGCTTCATGCCCGTCACGATCTCCGTCGCCTTCTCGGCGTTGCCGGTGGCCGCGCCCAGGTCGGTGATCTCGTCGTACGCCTCGTCGAGCGTGTTGGCGGCGGGCTCCACGAGGACGGGCACGCCCACCTTCGCCAGCCCCGCCACGACGCCGTCGATGTCGTTGGAGAGCACGACCAGATCGGGCTTGGCCGCGGCGATCGCCTCGACGTTGGGCTTGAACCCGGACAACGCGGTCTTCGGCGCGTCCGCCGGATAGTTGGACTGGTCGTCGACGGCCGTGACCTGGCTGCCCGCTCCCAGGGCGTACAGGGTCTCGGTGGCCGTCGGGGAGAGCGACACGATGCGCTCCGGGCGCGTGGCGATGGTCACCGCGCCGTTGCCCGCCTGGACCGTGACGGGGAAGGCGGAAGCCGCGGCGCTCGTGGCGCCGGTGGGAGTGGCCGCGGGGGCGGCGCCGGACGTCTCGTCGGTCTGGCCGCATCCGGCCAGGGCGACGACACCCAGCAACGCGCCCGCGACGACCGTGCGTAGGGGCGACACGAAGTCCTCCAGGGGGATCGCCGGGAATCGGAGAGACCCGTGTCGATTGACGGATCACCCTTTTCCACGAGGGTCGATGGCGTCGGCACGGTGCAGGCGACCTGGCTCATCCCCGGGGAAGGGGGTTCACAGTTGCGGGACAGCGCCGGAATCTCACCGGACTTCGCTACGCCGTGCGTCGGGATGAACGGTATCAACCGGGTCACTGACCCCATAGTCTTGCCCCCGTGGGAGGCATCGGGCGGCGCGTCGTAAGGGCCGCGCGGGCGACCGGCCATCTGGTCCTCAGCCTGCTGCTCGTCCCTCTCTGCGTGCTGGCGCTCCTGCAGTTCCTCCTGGCGCTGCTGCTCAGCGTGACGTTCGTCGGCCTGCTCCTGCTCCCGTACGCCGCCAGGGTGAACCGCGGCGTCGCCGGGCTGGCCAGGCGGCTCGCGTCGAAGGTGCTCGACCGGCCGGTCACCGCCCGATACGGCCCGCGATCCGGCGTGCTGAACCGGGCCCGGCTGACCCTGAACGACCCGGTGACCTGGCGGGACGCCGGGTGGCTGGCCCTCCACATCCCCACCGGCGTCGCGCTGCCCGTTCTGGCGCTCGGCCTGTGGGCCGGTCTCGGGTTCGACCTGTCGCTGCCGATCTGGTGGTGGGCGCCGCTGCCCGAGCACGTCGTCAACCTGGCCGGCGTCAGCATCGACAGCTGGTTCCGCGTGGTCACCGTCGTCCCCGTGCACTTCGCGGCCGTCGCCGCCGTCGCGCTGTTGGGGATCCCCTGGCTGGCCCTCGCCGACGCCCATCTGGCCCGGCTGGTCCTCGCCACCCCCGAGCGCGTACGGCTGGCGGAACGGGTCGCGGAGCTGACCGAGACGCGGGCGGCGGCCCTGGACGCGCACGGCGCCGAGCTGCGGCGCATCGAACGGGACCTGCACGACGGTGCGCAGGCCCGGCTGGTGTCGATCGCGATGCGCCTCGGCATCGCCGAACGGATGATGGCGACCGACCCGGACCAGGCGGCGGAGCTGGTGTCGGAGGCCCGGCAGAGCACCGAGGAGACGATGACCGAGCTGCGCGGCATCATCCGCGGCATGTATCCCCCCATCCTCGCCGACCGGGGGCTGCCCGGCGCGGTGGCCGCCCTCGCCGCGCGCTGCCCCGTACCGGTGACGACCGCGACGGACGGGGTCGGCCGGCTGCCCGCCGCGGTGGAGGCGGCCGCCTACTTCGTCGTCGCCGAGGCGCTGACCAACGTGGCCAAGCACAGCGGCGCGTCCTCCGCGTCCGTACGCCTGTCCGTACGCCAGAACGACGAGGGCGGGTGGCTGACCGTCCTGATCACCGACGACGGCCGTGGCGCGGCGGACGAGACCGGGGGCACGGGTCTCGCGGGGATCAGGCGCAGGGCGGCGGCCTTCGACGGACGCACCGACCTGGCCAGCCCTCCGGGCGGCCCGACGACCCTGACCGTGGAGCTGCCGTGCCGGTGAGAGTGCTGATCGTCGAGGACAACGTGCTGCTGGCCGAGGGGCTGGCGCTGCTGCTCCGCACCGAGGGCCACGAGGTGATCGCGACGGTCGACACCGGCGAGGCGTTCCTGAAGGCCGTCGACCAGCACCGCCCCGACATCGCCGTCGTCGACGTACGGCTGCCGCCCACGTTCAGCGACGAGGGCGTGCGCGCGGCCGTCGAGGTACGGCGCAGGCATCCCGGCCAGCCGATCCTCGTGCTGTCGCAGTACGTCGAGCAGACGTACGCCACGGAGCTGCTCGCGGGCGGCGGAGGTGGCATCGGCTACCTGCTGAAGGACCGGGTCAGCAGGGTGTCGGAGTTCGTCGACGCGCTGCTCCGCGTGGCCGGAGGCGGCACCGCGATGGACCCGGAGGTCATCTCGCAGTTGCTGGTCCGGCACGGCCGGCACCCCGTCGACTCGCTGAGCCCGCGCGAGCGCGAGGTGCTCGCGCTGATGGCCGAGGGACGGTCCAACGGCGACATCGCGGGGCAGCTGACCGTCACCGAACGCTCGGTGCACAAACACGTCGGCAACATCTTCGTCAAGCTCGGGCTGCCGCCGAGCGACGGCGGGCACCGCCGGGTCCTGGCCGTGCTGAGCTACCTGTCGCAGTGATGTGACGTGATGTGACGTGATGTGACGTGATGTGACGTGATGTGACGGGGCCGTCGGGGCCGTCGGGGCCGGGGGTGTAGCTGGCTACACCATCGGGGGTAGGCCAGGCCGAACGATCAGTACGGGGGCCTGCACCGCTGCGCTGAGCTGGGGTTTCTCGGCATTCTGAAGGGGTTGATCCCCAGCGGAGGCGAAACCCCCATGTCACTGACCATGCTTCCCCCATCCCGTGTCGGCGTTCCGGCGACACCTGCCCCTCGGGACAGGTTCGTCGACATCCTGCGCGTGTTCGGTATGGTCCTGGTCGTCGTCCAGCACTGGACCATGCCGGTGCTGGTCTACGCGGACGGACGGCTGACGACCGGGAACGCCCTGGCCGGAGTGCCGCTGATCACCTGGATCAGCCAGGTCATGCCGTTGGTGTTCTTCGCCGGAGGCGCGGCCAACGCGATCAGCTGGCGGTCCGCGGCGCGCAAGGGGCAGGCGCCGGGGCTCTGGCTGGCCAGGCGGCTGCGGCGGCTCGCCTGGCCGGTGCTTCCGCTGGCGTTCGTCTGGCTGCCGCTTCCGTACGTCCTCACGGCCCTCGGCGCGCCCGCCCAGCCGGTCGAGGTGGCGGCCCGCACCGTGGGCCAGCTCCTGTGGTTCCTCGCGGTCTACCTGCTGGCCGTCGTGGCCACGCCGTACCTGACGCGGCTCCCGACCGGGCGGGTGCTGCCGGCCCTGGCGGCCGGCGCGGTGGTGGTGGACGTGGTGCGGTTCTCCGGGCTGGAGCAGGCCGGATATCTGAACGTGCTCTTCGTCTGGCTCGCCGTCCACCAGGTCGGGTTCCTGTACGCCGAAGGCCGCCTGGAGTGGCTGTCCGGACGCCGGGCCCTGGCGCTGGCCGTCGCCGGATTCGGCATGGTGGCCGGCCTGGTGGCTGTCGGGCCGTACCCGGCCAGCATGATCGGCATGCCCGGCGCGGTGTCGAACATGGCTCCGCCGAGTGCCTGCATGCTCGCGCTGTTCGCCGGCCAGCTCGGCCTGGCGATGCTGCTGCGGCCGGCGCTCGACCGGTTCGGCCGGAGGCCGTGGACCGACACGCTGCTCACCGTCCTGGCTCCCCGGATGATGACCCTCTACCTGTGGCACATGACCGCCCTGATCACCGTGGCGGGCATCGCGCTGCTCGGGTTCGGGGTGGAGTCGCCCGAGGTGGGCTCGCTCTCGTGGTGGACGCGGATGCCGCTCTGGCTGGCCGCTCTCGCCGTCGTGCTGCTGGCGCTGGTCGGGCTGTTCGGCCGGATGGAGGAACCCCCCGGTACGGCCTCGGCGCGCATGGTGGTCGTCGGCACCCTGATGGTCGGTGCGGCGCTGACCGCACTGATGATCACCGGGTTCGCCGTCGGGGTCGTCCCGCCGCTGGCCACCTGCGTGCTCATCGCCGGCCTTCTCCTGCTCAGCCGTACGGGAGCGCGTCGGTCCGGCGGGCCGGACCCGCACGGGCGGGGCGTGACCGGACCCGCGCGAGCCGGCCAGGCGTGAGAGGCCGGGAACGGGGCAGCCGGGACCGGGGCGGCCGGGCTATCCGAGCTGCCGCTCCGCCTCGTGGATGATCTCCTGGAGGCGGAGACCGTGGCGGGCGTCCAGCGGATGCCCGCCACCTCGGCGTACGGTCTCCGCGAACTCGGCGGCCATCGTGGTGAAGAGCCCGTCGCCGAGCTCCGTGGCGGGCAGCGAGGCGTTCCCCTTCCGGCCGTACACATCGACACGGGACGGCGGGACCTCTCCCGTCGCGGCCATGGACAGCGACGCCTCGCTCACCGCGCCGCTCTCGTGCTCCAGCAGCAACCCGACCCAGGCCAGCGGATCACCGTGCGCCCGGACGGCGGTGACCGGGCCGAGAGCGGCGTCCAGCAGGTCGATCATGTGCGGCCCGACGTCGAGGAGCGCGCCCCGCTCCAGCCGCCAGGGCGTCGCGAAGGGCCCGCCGTGCAGCGCGCCCGAGATGTTGGCGGCGTAGCCGCCGAACGGCTCGATCGCGCGGGCCCTCTCCAGGAAGGCCCTGGTCACGGGCGAATAACGGAAGGTGAAGACCATCTGGGAGGCGACCCCGGCCGCGCCGATCGCGTCGGCCAGCCGCTTCGCCCCGTCGAGGTCGGCCGCGAGCGGCTTCTCCAGCAGCAGCGCCTTGCCCGCCTTGGCCGCGAGAACCCCCAGCTCCGCCTGTACGGCGGGCGGCACCGAGAAGGCCACGGCCGAGCAGACGTCGAACAGCTCCTCCAGCCGTTCGAAGGCGGGGACGCCGTGCTTGGCCGCCAGTTCGGCCGCCGCCTCGGGCCGCCGCGCCCAGACGCCGGCGAGCCGTGTGTGCGGTCCGGCGGCGAGAGCGGGGGCGTGCACCATGTCGGCCCAGGGGCCCGCTCCGACCAGTCCCACCGGTACAGCGTCCATCGGCGATCCCTTCCGTCAGCTCCGTCAGCGCCTGGGGAACTCTGGCGGGTTTTCGGTGGCGTCGCGACGAGAGTAGTCCGCGATCATCGGGTTGGCCAGGCGTCCGGGTGGCGGCCGTGACCCCCGTGGAGCGGGCGCGGGACCGGCGGCGGACGGGCGGCGGTGGACCGGCATGATGCCTGGTATGGAAGTCATTCTGCTGCGGCACGGCGAGACGGAGTGGAGCAGGGACGGACGGCACACGGGCCTGACGGATCTGCCGCTCACGAAACGCGGCGAGGAGCAGGCACGGGCGCTCGCCCGCGTGGTGCGGGGGCGGACGTTCGCCCTCGCCCTGTCCGGCCCCGCGCAGCGGGCCCGGGTGACCGCGCGGCTCGCCGGGCTCCCCGCCCCCGAGACCGATCCCAATCTGTGGGAGTGGGACTACGGCGGTTACGAGGGGATCACCACCGAGGAGATCAGGAAGACCCGTCCCGGGTGGTACGCCTGGCGCGACGGGGTCATCCCCGGCGACGCCGCACATCCCGGAGAGAGCATCGAGCATGTGGGCGACCGGGCGGACAAGGTCATCGCGCGGATCCGGCCGATCGACGGCGACGTGGTGCTGGTGTCGCACGGCCACTTCCTGCGCGTGCTCGCCGCCCGGTGGCTGGGCCTGCCCGCCGACAACGGGCGGTTCTTCCGCCTGGACACCGGGACGTACTCCGCGCTGGGATTCGAGCATGGCGAGCCCGTCATCCTGCGGTGGAACGCTCCGGTCTGAGGCTCGGTTTCCGGGCTCGGTTTCCGGGCTCGCTTATTGGGCTCGGTTTCCGGGCCGGCACGACGATTCCCGCCGGTGCGAAGAGCGATGCGGAGCACGCTTTCGACGCGTCGCCGTTGACGCGTCTCCAAGGCGTACTCCGGTGCGTCCGGCGCGCTCGGTGCGCCCGGACGTGTACGTGCTCAGCCGGCGGCGACCGGCTGCGGCTGGGGCCCACGGCCGGTCAGCCACTCGAGGACCTTGCGGTGTCCCCTTCGCGCGTCCTCGAAGTGGCCCCAGTGCCAGTACCTGGGCTGATCCATGACCCCGGTGACCCACGTCCGGTAGGCGACGGACCTGGGCCCGCCGTCGGCGGACTCCCCCGCCGACGCGACGCCGTACGTGCGGATCACCACCCGTCCTCCTGGTGCGAAGAGCACGTCGTCGGCCACGGGATAGAGAGTCATCTGGTCCAGCATGCCGAGCCCCCTGATCGTCACCATCGTGTGGGACCCAATCTGCCGGACGCGTGTTACACGACTCCACACGAGCCGGTTAAGGCTGCGCGTGTCGTGTAAAAACGGCGTTACACCAGAAGGCCGTCGAATTCCCCGTCTTTGACGCCGAGCACCAGCGCCCGGATCTCGTCCCGCGTGTAGATCAGCGCCGGCCCCTCGGGGAATCGCGAGTTCCGCACGGCCACGCCGCCGTCGGGAAGCTCGGCGAGCTCCACGCAGTTGCCGGTCGAGTTGCTCCGGACGCTCTTCCGCCAGGTGACCCCGGTCAGGTCATTTGCGGGCATTCCGTTATATGTCTGCATTTACATCTCTCTGAGAAGATCGCCGATGATCTCGGCGGTACCCCCTGGCGTGGTGCTCTCCACGCACAACTGCTCCATGGCCGTGAGGTACGGGTCGATGTCCTCACGCTTGTCCAGGTACAGGGCACCCCACAACTGCTCGACGTAGACCACGTCCGAAAGATCGGACTCCGGGAAACGCAGGATCGTGAACGCCCCTCCCTCGGCCGCGTGCATGCCGAAGCGGAACGGCATCACCTGCACGGTGATGTTGGGCAGCATGGCCACCTCCAGCAGGTGCTGGAGCTGCTCCCGCATGATCCCGTCACCACCGATGGGACGCTTGAGCGCGGCTTCGTCGATGACCGCCCAGAGCCTCGGCCCGTCCTTCTGCCGCAGGCGCTCCTGGCGCTGCATGCGCAGATGTACACGGTGCTCGATCACCTCGTCCGGATCGTCCGGATAACCGAGCCGGATCACCGCGCGGGCGTACGCCGCCGTCTGGAGCAGGCCGGGCACGAACTGCACCTCGTAGGTGCGGATCACGCTCGCCGCCTCCTCAAGCCCGATGTAGGTGACGAACCAGCCCGGCAACACGTCGCCGTACTTGTGCCACCAGCCGGGCGTGTTGGCCTCGCGGACCATTTCCAGCAGGCCGCGCCGTTCGGCGTCGTCGTGCACGCCGTACAGCGTGAGCAGGTCCTCGACATCACGTGTCTTGAATCCGACCCGGCCGAGTTCCATCCGGCTGATCTTGGACTCCGAGGCGCGGATATGGAATCCCGCCACCTCCCGGGTAAGTCCCCGGTCCTCGCGCAGCTTGCGAAGGCTCGCACCCAGCATGATTCGCCGAACGGTGGAGCCGGATCCAGGCGGATCTATCGACACGTGCTATTCCTCCGGTATGTGGACTGGTTCACAGTCTGTCAAAGATCGCCCCCTTCGTCCCAGAGGTGTATTGGGGGTAACCGTAGCGCGTGCATCCTTCAAATGCACGTGCATCCGCTCTTGCACATGCACGGGAGCTTGCACCATCATGATCTCGTGCAGTCCGCGAACCTGACTCGTGGCCAAACCCAGTGGTCGGCGCTCGATTGGTGGCCTCCTCTCGGCTGGTGGCCGGAGCCCGCCCGCGATCTCCTCGCCCCTGGATCCACCGCCGCAAGCGCCACCTTCGTTCTGCTCCCCCGAGCGGAATCGGTCCATTCGGCCCGCAGCTTCGCCACGGGCACGCTGGCCGGCTGGGGCATGGGCGACCTGGCCGAAGGCATGGAGCTCATCGTCTCCGAGCTCGCCACCAACGCCCTGAGACACGGCCTCATGCTCAGCACCATGCCGAGCCGCCGCGAACGCGAAGTCGTACGGCTGTCGCTGATCCGCCGGGGGCCACTGGTCACCTGCGCGATCACCGACCCCGGCTCCGCCGTTCCGGTGCTCCGCGACCCGTCGCCGTTCGAGCCCGGCGGGCTGGGACTGCACATCGTCGAGTCCATGAGCGTGTGCTGGGGCTGGTCACCTCTCGCCCCCCAGGGCAAAGCCGTCTGGGCGGTCCTGTCCGCCTGATCCCGGCGGGCAGGCTCCAGGCAGCCTGCCTGGCTCTCATGGGTCCTGCCGCGTCGATGCGTGCCGGCCGAGGCATCGAGGCCCGGGCTGACGTGTCCGGGCCGGTCCGTCCGGGCTGATCCGCCCGGGCTGATCTGTTCGGGCTGATCTGTTCGGGCTGACGAAGTGGCGTTCTCGGTAAGGCCGGCGATCATGTCTCGCGACCACCCAAGGGCGCCGCACCGTCCCCGGTGCGAATGAACGCAGGCTCATATTTCTGCCGCGCGGCCCCCTTGGGCACGTGATCTGGATTACGGTGGCCTCCCGAGACTCCCAAGAGATCTGTGATGGACGATCACCTGACCGGCTGGCTGGCCACTCTCGACGAGGAAAGACTCACGCGCGTTCTGGGCAACCGCCCCGACGCCCTCGCGCCGCCGTGGCCACGCAGGCTCGATGCGCTCGCCGAGCGGCTTTCCGGCGACTTCGCCGTGATGGAGGTCATGCGCACGCTGCCCCTCCCGGCTCTGGAGATCGTGCAGGCGTGCCTCGCGCTCGGCGGCCGTCCCGGCGAGGACGAACTCGCCCGGTTTCTCGGCGTCAGCGTCTCCGAGACGATCCCCTGGCTGGATCGGCTGTACGACCACGCGCTCGCCTGGCCGGCACCGGACGGCAGGATCGGCCTGGCAGGGGCTCTCGCGCGATGGTGGACGGCTCCCTGCGGCCTCGGCGAGCCGCTGTCGGCGTACCTCGAATCGTGGACGCTGAACACCGAGGGCCTGCGACGGATGTGCCGCAATCTGGGCATCTCCGCCCAGGGCACGAAACGCCAGTTGATGGCCCGGGTGTCGGCGACTCTCGGTGACAGCGAACTGCTCTCCTCCCTGGTCGCCGACGCGCCGGAGGGCACGATCGGCATGCTCGACGACTTCGCCTGGGACGGGCCGATCCGCAGCGTGAACGGGGACCTGTTCATCACACCGGGTACGCCCGAGAAATGGGCCCTCGACCGCGGCCTGCTCTTCCGTACCCAGTGGGGCGTGGCGGGGATGCCCCGCGAGGTCGCGCTGGCTCTGCGCGGCCCCGACTATCACGCGCCGTTCACGCCCTACCCTCCCGATCTCGCCACCGTGCCGGTCGACGTGGCCGCCGTCGAACACGAGATGTGCCTGGCCGCGCCGCATCTGCTCGACCGCGCCACCGCACTGCTGGAGAACATCGACAAGTCGCCGCTCCCTCTGCTGAAAGGCGGCGGCGTCGGCGTGCGCGAGGTGAAGCGCGTCGCCAAGGAGACCGGCTGCACCGAGGAGGAGGTCCGCCTCCTGATCGAGATGTCCGCGGTCTCCCGGCTGATCATGTTGGACGAGGACATGGGCGGGCTCGTCCCCACGGACCGGTTCGACACCTGGCGGCTGTCGGAGGGCCCGAGCCGGCTGCGCGTCCTGCTGGCCGCGTGGTGGCGGATGGAGCGGTCGTCGCTTCGCCGCGTCCAGGACCGGTACGCGACCGTGCTCGGCGACGACCCTGAGGGCGAGACCATCGCCCGGACCCGCCGGGCCGTACTCGGCGCTCTCTCGGAGATCCCCGAAGGCCGGGGGTTCGCGACCTTCCCCGAGCTCGTGCAGTCCGTCCACTGGCAGGCGCCGCTGCTCGACAGGGAACTGCTCGCCGAATGTGCCCCGGCCGTCCTGGAGGAGGCGCGGTTGCTCGGCCTGTTCTCAAACGGCGCCCCGACATCTCTGGGGCGGGCGCTGGCCGCACTCGGCTCGGTGGCGGGCGCCGAGAACGACGGCACCGCGCCCGAGGTCGAGCACGATCCCGCGCTGGCGGAGCGCTCGGCCAAGGCACTGGCGAGCGCCCAGCGTACGGCGCTCTTCGGGGCGGACCTGACCGCCGTGGTCACCGGCCCGCCCTCAGCCGAGCTGGCATCCCTGCTCGACCGCGCCGCCGACCGCGAGTCCCGGGGCGCGGCGTCGGTCTGGCGGTTCGGCCCGGCCAGCGTACGGCGTGCCCTGGACGGCGGGGAGGCCGCCGACACGTTGCTCGACCAGCTCGCCGAGGTGGGTGCTCTCCCCCAGCCTCTCGTGTACCTGGTCCGTGACGTGGCGCGCAGGCACGGCGAGGTGACGGTGGCCTCGGTGGGTTGTGTCATCCTCGGTTCGGATCCCGCGTTGCTGACCGAGATCTCCGCCCATCGGAAACTCGCCAGGCTCGGACTCCGTTCGCTGGCTCCGACCGTTCTGGCGAGCCAGGCACCCGCCGACCGGACACTCGCCGCCCTGCGCGACGTCGGGTACGCCCCGGTTCCCGACGGGGCCGGCGGCATCACCATCCGTCGCGGCCTCCACGGAAGGCGGCCGGTCCAGGCCGACACGGCATCACGGATCGGCGCGGAACTCAGCCCGGACATGGGGCATGGCGCGGGTCCTGCGCAGGACCGGGATCGGGAGCGGGACCCGGCCGGGGGTCATGGCCTGGGACGTGACCAGGACCCGAACGGCGAGCATGGCGCAGAAGGCGAGCGTGCCGCGGATCGGGAGCTTTCCTCGGAACGAGAGCCTGATACGGAGCGGCGGCGGAACCCGGCACAACAGCACAGCCCGACACAACACGGCCCGAGAGCGGAACGGGAGGCGGAACGAAAGCAGGGCCCGGAACGAGAGCAGGACCCGGAGCCTCTCGCTGGCCGGTTGATTCTGCTGCCCGGCGGACGGACGACCGAGCCCGCGCCTTCTCCCCCACCGCCTCACACGCCGGAGGGGCTGCCCGGCCCGATGACGGGGCAGTTCCCGCATCAGCTTCCTGACCCGCTGTCAGGCCCCCTTCCGGATCCGCCTCCGGACCCCCGCGAGCACGCAAGGCGGCTGATCGTCGCCGGTCGGCCCGTACAACCGGGCGACGCCGGTCGCCCGGATAATTCCGGTCAACCCCGGCAGCCCCGTCAGCCGGGCGACAGGTCCGACCGGGCGCCGGGCCGTACCTGGGCGGTGATCGGACGCCTGGCGACTCGGCTGCCGACCGCGCAGCAGACCTTGCTCGGGTTCGTCGTCGACCGCGGCGTACGTGCCCTGATCACACTGTCTGACGGCGTGACCGCGACGATCAGCCACGGTGAGCTGCGCGGCGGCGGCATCCTGGACGCCTGGTGCGAGGAGGCAGGGGACTACCTCGACTTCCCGCTGAGCGAGATCACATCGGTCGTCACCGCCCACTAGCGCAGAAGCCGTTGGTCGCCCCCGGACAGAACGACCGCCGGTTCACGGGGTCAGTGTGAGAGTGTCCACCGCCTCCCGGCGTACGCCCTGCTCGGAGAAGGGCCAGGCGGTCGTGCCACCGTCGGCCCACAATTCGGACTGGTCGTTGTAGTTGGCATGAAAGGCGTGGCCCGAGGCCCCGGTCAGGTTGACCCAGCGCGAGCGATCGAAGTCCGCGAGGTCGATGACCATCCGCATCGAGGGCACCCAGTCGACCTCGTACCCCTTGTCACTGTCCCAGCCCGTGGCGTCGACCGCGTCCTTGCTGCCACCGAGATGGAGCGGGCCGCGGTTGAAGAGCCACTCGATCGGGGGGATGCCCGAGGTGCCGAACGTCTCGTTGGTCAACTCCAGGGTGTGCAGGTCGCCCCAGCGCCAGTCCTCCGGACTGTCGCCGAGCTTCTCCCGCAGGTCGGCACCGGCATCCTTGATCGCCGCCGCCAGCATGTCGTCGCGGTTCTCCGTCGTGTCCTCGGTACGGACGTCGTCCCACCACGGGGAGTCCGGGTCGTCGAGCAACGTCCTGACGACCTCGAACCATCTGTCGCCACCGCCGGGTCTCCCACTTTCGGGAATGTCGTCATCGAACGTCCGCTTGAGCAGGTGCCGCCACACCGCGTTGAAGTAGGCGGCCTCGGACGAGTCCCGGGTCTGGGCGAAATCCCACCCCTTGAGCATCGCGGTGTCGCCTCCACCCACTCGCAACAGGTGCGGGACGAGCGCCTCGGCCAGGCCGTTCCGGGAGTCCATCTGGATGTCCCGCATGGTGTCGACCGTGATCTTGCCCGCGTCGATGGCCTGCGTGATCCGGTCGACGATGCGCTGCGAGCGGTATCCGTACGACCAGTCGGACGTGAGGGGCGGGCCGTAGTCAGGCCGGACCGCGGCGTTGTTGGCGGTGACGATGAACCCCTCGGGCGGGTTGTACGCGTGGGGAAGCTGCTCGAACGGGATGTATCCGGTCCACTCCTGCTCCCCTGACCATCCGGCGGCGGGCCACTGGCCGTCGCCGTCGGACCGGATCGGGATCTTGCCCGGCGCCTGGTAGCCGATATTGCCCTCCAGGTCGGCGTAGATCAGGTTCTGGGCGGGAGCCTCGAACTTCGACGCCGCCTCGCGGAACTGCTCCCAGTTCTCCGCCCGGTTCATCAGGAAGATCGCGTCACCCGTCCTGCCGGGGTCGAGCGCGGTCCAGCGCAACGCCACGGCCATGCCCTTGTCGATCTTGCCGAGCTTGGCGGCCGCGCCCGGCAACGCCTCGCCGGCGTCTCCTAGGACCTCCGAGATGATCGGCCCGTGAGCGGTAGAGCGCACGGGGAGTTCGACCGTCTTTCCACCCGCTACCTTGATCTGCTCGACCCGTGTCTGGAGCGGCACCCACGACCCCTTGACCTCGTAGGTGTCGTTCTGCACCCGCTCCACGTACAGGTCGGTGACATCGGGTCCGAGGTTGGTGAACCCCCATGCAATCTTGTGGTTGTGCCCGATCACCACACCGGGCACGCCGGAGAAGGTGTATCCGCTGACGTCATAGGGGCAGGCCGGCCCGCGCGAGCGGCAGTGCAGCCCGGCCTGGTACCAGATCGAAGGCATCCTCGGCCCGAGGTGAGGGTCGTTGGCCAGCAGGGGCTTGCCACTCTCGGTGTGCTTCCCGCTCACCACCCACGAGTTCGAGCCGATGCCCGCCTGGTCGCCGCCGGCCGTGCCGAGCAGGGTGGGAACGGTGTCGAGCACCTTCGCAACGCGGGCGAGCGCCTCGGTCGCGGGCGCGTCCACGCGTGCATCGCCGAGTGCCCCATCGGATTGAGCCGAAGAGTCATACGTGCGCTCGGCATCGGACACGGCAGCGGAGGCGACGGCGGGCGAACCCGCGGACACGGCGGTCGGCCCCGCGCTCGCCCCGACCGCGGTACCGGCAGCGCCGTCCGCAGTGGTGCCGGCCCTCTCCTCGGTGCGGAACTCACCGTCCCGCACAGATCCCCTGGTCACGATCGGCTGGTGACGGTCGAACGGGTAGCCGGGGAAGAGTTCCTTCACCCGATCCAGCGGTAGCACCGACGCGTCGATGGCGCGTTCTAGCTCCGCGGTCATGTTGGACCGCAGGTCCCAGGCGAGGGCCTTCAGCCAGGAGAGAGAGTCTGCGGGCGTCCACGGTTCCGGTTCGTACGAGCCGTTGGTCAGTGCGAGCACGCCGTATTCGAGACTGCGCGCGGCGAAGCCCTGGTGCTGGTCCAGCCACGCGTTCACGCCGGAGGCGTAGTCCTCGAGCGCCTTCCGTGCCTCGGGATCGAGCAGCCCGAACTCCTTCTCGGCGGTACGACGCCAGCCGAGCGTGCGTACGACCTTGTCGATGTCAAGGGTCGAGCTCCCGAACAGCTCGGACAGGCGGCCCGCCGTGGTCTTTCGACGGAAGTCCATCTCCCAGAAGCGGTCCTGGGCGTGGACATAGCCCTGAGCCTTGAACAGATCGGCGGGGGTGTCGGCGTAGATCTGCGGAACGCCGTACTGATCGCGGAGGACGCTGACGTTCGCCGACAGACCAGGCAGCCTGATCTCGCCGTCCACCTGCGGGAAGGACCTCCGGACCGCCCACGTGACCACCCCCGCGAGTATGAGCGCGAGGACCAGCAGAACGGTCAAGAAGCGGAACAGCCATCGGATCGGCCAAGAGAAGCGAGCATACGGGGCGAGCCTGACCATCAACCGACCTTTCCTCCAGAATGCGCATCACAGTATGAAGGCCTAGCGCGTAAGATCAATCCCCACCTTTCTCTCAAACCGTCCAGGTGTCCGAACTACCAGGGTGGGTCCGTCCTCGCAGCCGCATTCTGTAGGCAGACCTCGAAGACACCATCGAAGGCGACATCACATCGAAACGGCCTCGGAGGCGAGCCTGCGCGCGATCCCGGGATGGATCACGAAGAGGGGTACGAAGGCGGAGTTAGGAAGGCGGGGTTAGGAAGCGGGGCAGGCAGACAACAGCCGCGCCCAACCCCGCCTCATCCAGCCCCGCCCAACCCCGCCTCACCGAGCCCTGCGGGGACCAGACGACACCCGCGCTCACTCGTCTAGTTCGAACGGGATGTGCATGTGCGGCGAGGGCCGGTGTAGGTGAAGGCCCATCGTTTGCCGCCCGCCCGGCGGAGTTGGTAGCGGTCGGGATTTCGGTAGCGGTCGCGGTTGTGGAATTGGCAGGTGGGTCCGAGTTTGTCCAGGTCGGTGGCGCCGCCGTCGCTCCAGTTGTCGATGTGGTCGATCTGGCACAGGTGAGCGGGCAGGTGGCAGCCGTCGACCATGCAGGTGGCGTACCGGGTCAGGATGGCCCTGCGTTGTGAGGCCGTTGCGCGCCGGACTTTGCGGCCCATGTCGAGGACCTCGCCGTCGGCGTTCATGACCAGGCGGGTGAGGGTGGAGGTGTTGGCTAGGCGATGGACATCGGAGACGGGCAGGAACTGCCCGGTGGCCAGCAGCAGTCCGGGCATTCTCCGGCCTGAGATCAACCCGTCAGGTGTCACCCAGTCAGCGGCCCAGCCGCTCCACGCCGGACCCGGCTGCCCCCAGCCCGTCCCCGGCGCATCACAGTCCGCGCCACCCTCGCCCCGGGCGACACCCGGCTTCCCTCGACCCGCCCCCGGCGCGCCGCAACCCACGCCACCCTCGCCCTGGGCGACACCC